>DATHJK010000261.1:0-34429 GCA_035316225.1 Pyrinomonadaceae bacterium | reverse complement strand
CATAGGCGAATCAACGCGCACGGGAAGAACGGGAATGCGATTCTCCTCTTCAAGCTCGCGTATGAGGTAAACGATCTCCTGCGTGCGACCGATGGCAAATGCCGGAATCAGCACAGCGCCGTTTCGTTTCACAGCATCATGTATGATTCTTTCAAGCACGTCTTTCGGGTCTTCCGCGTCGTGCAGGCGGTCGCCGTATGTTGATTCGACCAGCAGGTAATCGCACGCGGGCGGCGCAACGGGGTCGCGTATTATAGGCTGGTTGTAATGCCCCAGGTCGCCTGAGAAAAGTATTCGACGCCCCTGATGGTCGTCGCCTGCGCCGTCGAGTTCAAGCAGCACAAGGCTTGAGCCTAAGATATGTCCTGCAACTCGGAAGCTTGCGCGCACCCCCTTGGCTACCTGAACAGCGCTGCCGTCGTTTGGCACAGGTTTCAGTAGATCAATCGCCGCGCGAGCATCGCGCTCCGTATAAAGAGGCAGCGCGGGCTTGTGCTTCGTCAGATTATGGCGGTTGAGGTAATCTGCGTCCTCTTCCTGAAGCCGCCCGGCATCTGGCAAAAGAATCTTGATGAGGTCGCCAGTTCCGCGTGAGCAGTAGATAGGCCCGTTGTAACCCAGAGCCACCAGACGCGGCAAATATCCTGTGTGATCAATGTGCGCGTGCGTGATTACAACCGCATCAAGCGATTTGGGATCGAAAGGCGGGTCTTGCCAGTTGCGCTCGCGCAACTCTTTCAATCCCTGAAACATTCCGCAGTCAACCAGAAGGCGCGCGCCCGCAGATTCGACCAGATATTTAGAGCCTGTGACGGTTTGAGCGCCGCCCAGGAAAGTGATGGAAGCCATCCGCTCTCCTCTTCAGAAAATTTTGTTTGATGTTACTTGGCGATTGTACACCGCCCCATGCAAAATAGACGAGAGGTGAAGAGAGCAATGCCGCTAAAAGTCCAGGTCAGTACCGCCTGAAAGAAGGGATGAGGGATGAGGGATGAGGGATGAAATGGGTTGAATGAATTGCATATTGACCTGTTCACTGAATTCTTATTCATCCCTTCGCCCTCATCCCTTCTCTCAGGCGGTACTGACACGGTTGGCGCTGGCTCGCAAAAGCTCTTTTCCGTAATCGTCTCTATTGTTGAAAGCGCGGCGAAGGATTAAGCGCCGAACTTATTAGAATCGAATGACCTTTCAGAAAGAATTTCAAAAAGAGGAACACGGATGAACCCCCTTAATTCAAGACATAGCAAGCTGTTGATAGCAGTTATCACGCTGGCAATCACTTTAACAACCTTTACAGGCGCGCCCGCGCAACAGCGCCAGCAGCAGCAGCCGAGCAATAACACGGACTCGCAGCGCTCTATCATCTCCGACATCTTCTCTTTAGGCTCTACGGTTGTATCATCTGCCGTCTCAACCGCCACAGGCTCGCTACAGTATGACCCTTATGAGCAGTTTCGCGGCGCGCATTATTCTAACGCCGGGCTGATGAGCGAGCGCGACGAGGTTCGGCTTGGGAATCAATTCCACCTGGAAGTCGGCAAGCATGTTCAGTTCACGACCGTAGGGCAGGAGCGCGTCAACAGCATAGGCCAGCGTGTTGCGCGCTCCAGTTTGCGCCCCGGTCTTCTATACAAATTTCACGTCATTCAATCGCGCGAGCTGAATGCCTTCTCCACGCCGGGCGGCCATGTTTATGTCACAGACGCTCTGGTTGAGATTGCGAATGATGACGAGCTTGCTTCAGTGCTCTCGCACGAAATTGGACACGTCGTAGCGCGCCACAGCTTGAAGAGGCTGCAACAGTCGCAGGCGCTGGGCGACCTTGCGAACGTCTTCGGCTCGATAACAGGTATAGCCGGGCAGACGGCTGGTGAACTGGGCACAGCGGCGGCGCAGGCCGTGGCGGGCGGGTTGCTGGCTTCGCACAGCCGCGATGAGGAGCGCGAGGCGGATTACCTGGGCGTGCATGGGGCAGCGAAAGCAGGATTCGACCCTGAAGGCATGGTCACGATGCTTCGGAAAGTGCAGCAGATAGCCCACAGCGAGCCGAGCATATTAGGCTCCATCTTCAGCGACCACCCCGATGCGCAGGAGCGAATAGATAACACGCAATACGAAATCGCGCGCATACGCGCTACGCCTGTAAGAACAAGAAGACAAAGATAAGACCAAGTGAGTGGTGGTGTGCGGTAGCGCGGGGGGGTCATCGTTGGGCCAAGTTGATTACCCGCCCGCTACCGCAGGCGGTACTGACTCGGAGGCTTGTTCCATCTCACTTGTCGCTTGAATTTTTTGACGAAAGTATGGCTGGCCGAAGAAGACCAGAGCGCAGGGAATCAGAAGCAGGAGATTGCGCAGAGCAGTTGTCACTCCGAGTTGACTTGCTATGATTCCGCCGAAGCAGCCGCATTCAAGCCCCTCTGCATTCCCCAGTCCATAGCGATAATAAAGCGCATAGGCCGCGAAACCTATGAGCAACGCGGCAGCCCACACTGCTCCTATGCGAACCGTGCGCGGCAAAAGCAGCAATACGACGGCTGCGCTTTCTGCTATGAACACGGCGACCACTACTGGCAACGCCCAACGCTCGCCCACAAGGTTCGGCATCATCTTCAAGAAACTGTGCTCGCGGTCGTTGATGAAGTAGAGCTTCGCCGCGACAGCGAAAAGGAAGAGCGCGGCCAGCCCGAAGCGTGATAGCAGCACAAGCCATCTGAGAATTGTTGTTCTAGTTGGTTTCATCTATAGGATGACTCACGCAAAGACGCAAAGAGAGAGCACAAAATATACTGCGCTCTCATATTTCCTTGAAGACTCATTCAATCTCTTTGCGCCTTTGAATGAAATTCATTTACTGTCCGGCAAGCGCGACCACCTTCTCGGCAGCGTCCTTCATGCCTTTTGCCACCGTGAAATTCATCCCCGAATCACGAATGACGCGCTGGCCTTCTTCGACGTTCGTTCCTTCAAGCCTGACCACAACAGGAACATTGACGCCGAGGTTCTGCGCCGCTCCCACGACGCCGCGCGCAACCATGTCGCATCGCACGATGCCGCCGAAGATGTTTATGAGCACGGCGCGCACGTTCTCGTCTGCGAGCAGAATCTTGAAAGCAGCTTCGACGCGCTCCTGTGATGCGCCGCCGCCAACGTCCAGAAAGTTTGCAGGCTCGCCCCCGGCAATCTTGATGATGTCCATCGTAGCCATAGCCAGCCCCGCGCCGTTCACCATGCACGCGATGTTGCCGTCCAACTTGATGTAGTTCAGGTCGAATTTCGACGCTTCGATCTCAAGCGGCTCTTCTTCGTTCAGGTCTCGCAAGGCTGCGAAATCAGGATGACGATACATGGCGTTGTCGTCGAAAGTCACCTTAGCATCGAGCGCTATGAGTCGCTTGTCCTTCGTCAGCAGGAACGGATTGATCTCTACGAGCGACGCATCCATCTCCTCGTAAGCTTTGTAAAGAGCCTGCATGAACTTTGCCGCCTGATTGATTAAATCCGAGGGCAAGCCCAGACCGAACGCGAGCTTTCTGGCCTGAAATGACCTGAAGCCAACCGCAGGGTCAACCGTTTCTCTAAGAATCTTTTCGGGCGAATGCTCTGCGACCTTTTCAATGTCCATGCCGCCCTCTGATGAGGCCATGAAGACAGGACGACCGCTCGCTCTATCCAGCACTATCCCCAGGTAAAATTCTTTATCAATCGGCAAGCCCTCTTCTATTAGAAGCACGCGCACTTCCCTGCCCTCCGGCCCCGTCTGGTGCGTGACAAGTTTCATGCCCAGCATTTTTCGGGCAATCTCCTGCGCTTCGTCTGCGCTCTTCGCCAGTTTCACGCCGCCGCCAAGCCCTCGCCCGCCCGCATGTATCTGCGCTTTGACGACAACAATGTCTGTGCCCAATTCCTTCGCCGCGTGATAAGCCTCTTCAGGCGAACGAGCAACAATCCCGCGCGGAACCGCCACGCCGTATTTTTTCAGAAGCTCCTTGCCCTGATATTCGTGAATCTTCATCCTGAGTCCCCTGTCAATGATGGGTTTTCCGTGCTAAACATCTGACTGGAAATCTTTGTTCCGAAGTGTAGCCGCATGCCCCCCGCGACGGCAAGTTGCCAGCTACTTATTGCTAAGGCGTTAAGCATAAGCGTTAAGTTCGGCAGAGTTAAGCCGGGCGCTCTCAAAAATTTTCAATCTGAGGAGACCGAACTGATGAGCGAAGTCGTTGTCACATCACTCAGAAAGTTACAGAATGAAGTCCTATATGGTGACAATCAAACTCTATTGATTGACGAACCCGCAGGCGCAGGCGGCGACGGCACAGGCCCAGACCCCTACACTCTTTTGCTCTCGGCGCTTGGCGGCTGCATCTCTATGACCGTGACGCTTTACGCAAGGCGCAAGGGGTGGCCGCTTGAGCGCGTTCAAGTTCATTTGCGCATCCAACGAGTTCACGCTAAAGATTGTGTTGAATGCGAGCGAAGCATGGAGGGATTCGCGCATCGCATAGAGCGTCATGTGACGGTCGAAGGAGATTTAACCGATGAGCAGCGCGCTCGTCTTCAAGAGATAGCGCACAAATGCCCAGTGCATAAAATGCTCACGTCAGAGATTGTGATTTCCGAGATGAAAGATTAACGGTCGCGGCTAGAGACATCCGAAAATTTGGACGATAAAAGGCTGGAAAGTAGATTAGCGATGATCTCACCGAAAGCCCCGGCTGCTCTGGACTTCAGGCCAACCTTTTTCAGTAGAAGAGAAACTAATTTCTCTATTGTCTCGTAAAAGCGATTGCTGCACGAAACTCTGCCCCTCTCTTCAAAGAATTTCGTGGCTTTCGCTTGAGCTAAGAAATTCTTTCTCTCAATTTTCAACCCTTTGGAGAAGCACATGAGTCAGATACTGAAATCTTTCATAGCGCTGGCACTCGCCGTCTCGTTCGGTGTGTCAACGATTTTAGGTCAGACAGCCATTCACGGCTACGACCGCTCGAACATGGATGCGGGCACACAGGCCTGCACAGACTTTTACCAGTACGCCAATGGCGGCTGGTTGAATAGCAATCCGATACCCGGAGCTTATCCGGCGTGGGGCGTGGACAACTTGCTCTCGGAGAGGAACCGCGAAACCTTGCGCCAGATATTGGAGGCTGCGGCCAAAAACACAAACGCGCCCAGAGGCAGCAACGAACAGAAGGTAGGCGACTTTTACCAGAGTTGCATGGACGAGCAGAGGATTGAAGCGGAAGGATTGAAACCGCTTGAGCCTGAGCTTGCGCTCATAGCAAAGATTAATAATGTGCGCGACCTTCAGCAGGAGATAGCGCATCTTCACGCCGAGGGCATCAACGCCGCCTTCGCTTTCAGCTCGACACAGGACTTTAAGAACAGCGATCAGGTCATCAGCGGCCTCTTTCAAGGCGGACTGGGGATGCCGGATCGTGACTACTATTTCAAACAGGACGCGAAGTCGAAAGAGATTCGTGAGGCTTACGTACAGCACGTCGCAAAGATGTTAGAGCTAATGGGTGACGCGCCCGCGACGGCAGCCGCAGAAGCGCAGACCATTCTGGACTTCGAGACAAAACTGGCGGACGCCTCGCTCACTCGCGTTGAATTGCGCGACCCGAACAATCTCAACAACAAGATAACGATGGCGCAGTTGAAGGCGCTTGCTCCAAGCATCGACTGGCCCAACTATCTTAAAGGCATTGGGCTTAATCGTCCGGGCGACATCAACGTCGTGCCGTCGAAATTCTTCCAGCGCCTGAACGAGCAGGTGAGCGGCGTGCCCCTTAGCGATTGGAAGACCTACTTGCGCTGGAACTTGATAAACGCTGCTGCTCCTGCGCTCTCCACGCCATTCGTCAACGAGGATTTCAATTTTTATAGCAAGAAGCTGCGCGGGACTACGGAAATTCTTCCGCGCTGGAAGCGATGCGTGACCAGCACAGACCGCGCGTTGGGCGAAGCGCTCGGCCAACTCTACGTGCAGAGAGCTTTCCCGCCAGAGGCGAAGAAGCGCGCTCTAGACATGGTTCACAATCTGATAGAGGCGCTGCGCAGCGACCTGCAAACGCTCTCGTGGATGAGTCCGGCCACGCGCCAGCAGGCGATCATCAAGCTGAACGCTTTCATTCAGAAGATCGGATACCCTGACAGGTGGCGCGACTACTCTTCGCTACAGATTGACCGCAGCTCTTACATCATGAATCGCCTGCGCGCCAACCGGTTTGAGAACACGCGCGACGTGAACAAGATAGGCAAGCCCGTTGACAGAGCCGAATGGGGCATGACGCCTCCAACCGTTAACGCCTACTACAATCCGCAGATAAACGAGATAGTCTTTCCTGCCGGAATTCTGCAACCTCCGTACTTCGACCCGCAGGCAGACGACGCCTACAACTACGGCGCGATGGGCGCGGTCATAGGCCACGAGATGACGCACGGGTTCGACGACGAAGGCCGACAGTTTGACGCCAGAGGCAATCTCTCGGATTGGTGGACTGCGGATGATCGCAAGGCATTCGACCAGCGAGCCGCGTGCATCATCAAGCAGTTCGATGCTTTCGTCGTAGAAGGCGACCTGCATGAGAACGGCCAGCTAGTGGCTGGCGAATCAATCGCAGACCTCGGCGGATTAGTCATAGCCTATGCGGCTTTCCAGAAATCCATGGAGGGCAAGCCGCATACTGTGATTGACGGCTTCACGCCTGAGCAGCGCTTCTTTTTGGGCTACGCGCAGAGTTGGGCTACGAATATCAGGCCAGAGTATGCGCGGCTGCTGGCGAACGTTGACCCGCATCCGTTGCCGAAGTTTCGCGTCAACGGCCCGCTAGCCAACTTCCCTGCATTCGGGCAGGCTTTTAGCTGCAAGGCCAGTGATGCGATGGTCAGAGCGGAAGCAGACCGATGCCAGATTTGGTAAGGAAACAGGAAAGTGAAAACAGAAAGGGGGCTGTTCGATATGAGCAGCCCCTTTCCAATTTCTTGCCGGAATTAGAGCAAAGCTCGATTGAGTGTAGGGATTATTTCATCACCGCATACAAAAAGTACGCGAAGGAAGCCGAAGAAGATTTCAAATCTGAAATCTCAAATGCTTTAAACTTCTTCGGTGTAATCTCTGTGTGCTTTGTGTCTTCGATGGTGAATGCAGCGTTCCATGCACTCAACTGAAATTCGCTCTAATTTGACGTTAATCCGCCCGTGACACCCCAGCCCGCCTGCTTGACGAATCTAACGCGGTGGTTCTTCTGGTCGAAGGTGAGCGCGAAATTTTTGAGCAGTCTGAGACCCAGGTTCGCGTCGTTGAAGATTTCCGCGAACGCAACGGTTGGTTGCGCGAACTCGTAGCGTCCGAGGCGCATGCTTGTTTTCACAGAAGCCTCGCTTATCTCGACCGTGCTGGTCACAGTGCGCACGCGGCCAACGACGCGAGGCTCGGAGGCTAAAGTCAATTTGCTGATAACGGAAGAGGGCAGCATGATTGCTCCCATCATGTTGCCTGTATCCACGTGCGCGCTCACCTTCACGTCTCCGAAAGCGAGTTCGACGGACGGTGTGCCGTGAGTTTCCTCATAGCTCAGAATCTCCGCGCCATCTGCTTGCGGCAACTCGCCACGCTCTATGCGCACGCGCCCCGCTGGATAGTCAAGCGTCAGCAGGTAATCCGCGAAAAGGCCGAAGCCTAGAATGCCATCAATGTGCGGCATGCGCGGGTTCTCGTTGTAGTTGCGCGTCACGGCCACAACGTTCTTGAACTGCGCGTCGCCCAGCTTTAACGATTCAATCTTCACAGTATCTAAAGTTCTGGTGTTGCGTCCCATGCCGTCCGAGGCCGTGACCTGCCCGGCCTTTGGGAGTCCCAGACTTTCAACTAAAGAGGAATCAACACGCGCCTGCCCCTGCCCGCCCGTGTCAATCGTGAACTGAAAAGGCCCCTTCCCGTTAACCATCACTTCAACCAGAGGCACAGGCCCGTTGAATTTCAGAGGGACTTCCGCGACCGTTGTGTTCGGCCTGGCCGCCGCAGCCGCGCGCTTGCCTACGTTGAAGATCATTGCCAACCCCAGCGCACAGCACAAGAGCAGTGAGAGCAAACCTCTGGTCATTCTTATCTCCTTCACTTCAGAGAACCATTATTTGCCGGAGCATGAGAAGATTGCGGCCTCTTACTGATTGGGTCTTCTGGTGCGCATCTGGACGTTGGGCGCGGGCGACGGGCCTTCGTGCAGGGTGTAATCGGACGGAACCTCGAAAAGCGTGCGCGCCGGTTCGCTGCGGTTGATGTTGGTCAGACGATAAGTTGTCTCGCCAGCCATAGGATCGCTGCGCCTGCTCATCACCACTGTTTGCAAGTCTGGCGAATACCAGCGCTCCGAAACGATCTGTATGTCGCGCTCGTTGCCAATCTCGCCCGCCGGGATAGTGTAGGTCGTGCGCGTTCCTTCCGCTTCTACGCCTTCAATCGTCTGCCTGCCCAGTTGCTCTGTCTTAACCCGGTCGGACTGCTCATTCGTCGTGCGCGAATATGTGACTGCGCCCCCGTTGCTACTGCTAATGGCGACGCCCGCCCTCGGCGCGATGGCAACTGATGTGCCCGGCGCAGGAGCGGCGGTTTCAAAAACAGTCATGCCCTGCGGGACAGCTTCGGGCGTAGGAGCGTTATTGTTTCCGCCCTGCGCGCCCGGCGTTCTATCGAATCTGAAGTTGAAACGGAGCATCATTTTGTGCGCCGTGTGCGAGCGCGAATCCAGCACGTAGCCGGTTCCTGTAACGGGATCATTTATGAAGATTGACTGCGGCGGGTCGCCCGCGACTGCGAACGCGCCAATGGTGCCAAGCGTCTGCTCGTAGCGCGTGCGCCCGTCGCTGTCCCTGTAAACTTTGGCGGTGTTCTTGCGCACTATGCGATTGCCGTCGCCCAGCGTTTGCACTGTCTCTGTCACAGCATCGGCAGAGTAAGGCGCGCCTCTGACCACACGGTTATCGAAGAGCATCTCGGAAGATAGAATGCGGAAAGGGAGTTGGTCTCCGGGTTGACCCGGCGGAGGTGGAACGGGAACAGTCTGACCGGGCGCGCCAATCATAACGTCGCTGCGCTCGATGATAACTTCCGGCGCTGGACGGCGCTGCTGTTGCGGGTGCGGTGTTTCCTGCGCGGAAGCTACAACCGAGCACGCAAGAAGCGTGAGCGCAAGGCTTAAGCTCAGGAACAGATACTTTTGAATTCGCATTTCTATAGTCTCCTTCGACAAAATAATTGCTGAATGAATGTTCGTTTACACTCTTGCCTGTTGATGGCTCAACGAACAAAACGAATTGCTCGCGCCAGTCCGTCTTCGCCCAGAACCACGTCTGCTTTCACGCGCTCGTTGGCTCTGTCCATATTCACCGGCAGACCGAAAGCGGCCAATGCAGAACGCGGCAGTTCCACGCGCACGACTCTCCCTCTATCGAGCGGAGCAATCGCTGCTTCGTAATTGAGCGGTATGAAATCCGTAGTAAACTCCTGCTCCTCGACGGAAGCGCTGCCCGGATTCGCGCGGTCGCTAATATTAGTCGGCCATATGCGCGGGTTGCGCCGCATGCGAGGTGTCACGCCGGACGCATCATGCACCAGAGGACTGCGAATGGATTCAGGCTCGACCGCAAGAGCAGATGATGTATCCACTACAGGAGCGTTCTGCATTCTGTCGGGTTCTGCTGTAGAAGCCTCTGCGATGCTGGCTCGCTCGGCCTTCTGTTGTTCGTTTGCGCGTTGGATGAGCGGCAGCACGCTCGTCATCATCAGCAGGAAAGCTGCGGCTGCGGCGGCTGCGCCGACGAACCAGCGCGTTTTATTCCAGCGACTGTGGGGAGGATGATTAACGGCAGCGTGATTCGCAGTCTTCTGATTATGAAAAGCCGAGAGCAGAGCCTCTTCAGTGCTTGCAGGAGCGTTGAGTTCAGAGAAGCTCGCGCCCAGCGCACGAAGCCCGTAAGTCAATGTGCGCTCATCTTGAAGACAAGCGGCGCATCGCTGACAACTCTCGGCGTGCTCTGCTGCTTCCTGCCGAGCGGAGGCATCCATCACAGACGCACGCGCCAGATCGTTAACAACTGATTCAAAATCTTTGCAGTTCACGCGAAACACCTCACTTGAGTCAGGGGCTGCGCTGGCGACCCGCTCTCATGTTGATCGCGCAGCCTCTCAATCAACATTGCTCGCGCCCTGTGCAGCCGCGAGCGAATGGTGCCGACGGCGCAGTTGAGTATGGTTGCAGCCTCTGCATAACTCATCTCGTGCAGTTCGCACAGCACGACGACTTCCCTGTAATGAGCCGGAAGACTCAACACGGCCTGCCGCACAGATTCAATCGTCTCAGTTCTTGTCAAATCACCGAGCGGATCGTCATCAGCAACAAAATGCCTGCCAGCACTCGCTTCTTCATTCTCGGTTTCAAATCCAATGGGCACAAACACGCGGTCGCGTTGAAATCGTCGCAGCACGTGATTGCGCGCTATTCCGTAGAGATAAGCCTGTACAGTCCCACGATTGGGGTCGAAGCGATGCCCCTCGCGCATCAATACTATGAAGACCTCTTGCGTCACGTCCTCTGCGGTCGCTTCAGACCCGCTCATTTGAAGAGCGAAGCGGTAGATTCGGCCCTGCCAGCGACGATAAAGCGAGACGAACGCCGCCTCGTCTCCGGCCATACTGCGCCGCAGCAACTCCTCATCGCGCTCTATTGTGGACGAATCCGTCATCTTGGCTTCAACAAGGTCATTCGTTTCGGCTTGGCAGTCAATACTGATTCGCACCCGACAACGGAAAAGTTCCAAATGTTAGAGAAGATTATTGAAATATTTACCAAAACAGAAGACAGACTTCTGATAGCTGAATCGGAAATACATGTGAATGAGAAATGAAAAGGCTCTCAACCGTTCGGGCTGAGAGCCTTCTGAATAATCCGGACGGGCAGATTGGTATTCCTGCTCTATAGTTTATGTTCGACCTCTACGGGGGCGGGTCTCTTTCTATAAACAATCAACTCCTACGCAGTTGTATGCTCATCTGCAATCTTAATTGCCTCACTGATGATCTTCAATCCTTCATCTATCTGTTTCTCAGTTATACAAAGCGGCGGCGCAATAAAAACATAGCTCCATCTTACAAACGTGTACATGCCCAACTCTTTGATCTTTGCCGCTACTTTATTCATTACCGTCATTTCATCCGGCTTTGCATTGAAAGGCGCTATAGGTTCTTTAGTCGTTCTGTTCTTCACCAGTTCAAGGCAGCCAAGCAAACCTGTATTTCTCCAATCGCCAATGCTTGGATGTTTCTGTTTTAATAGTTCCACCTGGGCATCCACATACTTACCCATCGCAGCAGCATTGGCAATTAAATTATCATCTTCGTATATCTTCAGCATTTCTAAGGCAGCGGCGCAGCAAACAGGATGGGCAGAGTAGGTGAGTCCTAATGCAAGCACGGTATCGTCAAACTTTGAAGCAATCCTATCCGATACCATTAAGCAGCCAAAAGGTAGATAGCCGGAAGTGAGACCTTTTGCCATAGCGATCATATCAGGAACGATGTCGTGATTTTCAAAACCAAACCATTTACCCGTACGACCAAAGCCGCTCATCACCTCGTCCATTATCAGCAGGATGCCATGCCTGTCACATATCTCTCTGACCTGTTTTAAATAACCGGCAGGATATTTCAGACAGCCTGAAGAACCTGATTCACCTTCCAACAAAATAGCGGCAATATTGCCGGGGCCTTCATAAGCAATAACCCGTTCAAGACTTGCAACACACTCTTTCAATAAATTTTCTTCACCATATTCCCAACGATATAAATATGGCAGATCAAAATGAACAAAATTCGGCGCTTGTTGGGAATCTACAGGAAGCTTACGTGGATCACCGCTTGCCGTCATAGCGCCGCTGGAAGAGCCGTGATATGACTGATAACGACTGAGTATTTTATGCCGTCCTGTATAAATCCTTGCCAGCTTAATTGCATTCTCAATAGAACTAGCGCCGCATAAAGTAAAGAATGCTTTATTCAGATCGCCGGGACATATCTCCGCCAATTTCTTTCCCAACTCACCGCGCGCTTTGGTAACACAGGATGGAGTCACATAGCTCACTTCCTGCATCTGTCTTACCACTGCTTCAGTCACACGTTGATTGCCATGACCGATATTTACATTCATCAACCCTGATGAAAAATCAAGATAACGATTGTCATCGTAATCATAGAGATAAACCCCATCGCCGTATTTCACAGCGATAGGATTTATTCCCTTTTGTTTACTCCAGGAAAATAGAGTGTAATCAAGATTATCCTGAATGACTTGCTCCCCCGCCCCTGAAGTAGTGCTTGGAAGCGTTTCGATTTGTGAAATTGTTATTGGTTCAGCCATTTTTGAATTTTATGTTACCAGCTTTGGGTTTGAACTCAAACCTTTTGATTATGTATCCAGAGGAAAACGGCCACCTGCAAAAGTGGCCGCACCCCTTTACTTACTGGTCGGGACGGGCGGATTTGAACCGCCGACCTTTCGCACCCCAAGCGAACGCGCTACCAGGCTGCGCCACGCCCCGTCATCGATTGATTAAGTATCGCCGGAAAAGATTTTTTGGTCAAATTGATGAGGGAGACGCTCAAAGCAAGAAGGCTTTTCGTAGAATCTATTTTTTGAGGGATTTCTGAAGCGACGCATCACCTGTATTGATGATGGCTAAAAGCTCCTGCAACTCACTGACTAGACGGCGAAGCGATGCGCGCTGATCCTCCGTCACCGGGGTCGCCCCCAGGGTTGAAGGCAAATAGCCGCCTCGCGCTTCCGCTGCGCTGCTCGCTGTATCTGCCGACGCAGGCTGTGGAGACGAATGCGAAGTAGACTGCGCAGCCGCGCTCATCTCCGGCGTGACCACCTTCAGCTTACTCCCCGCGCGAATTTCGCTCGCCAGCTTCTTCTTCGCCCCTGCAATCGTGTACTGGTCGTCGTAAAGCAGTTCTCTAATACGCAGCGCCATCTCCACATCGCGCTTGCGATAGGTGCGCTGCCCCGCGCGATTCTTCTGCGGCGCGAGCATGGGGAATTCCGATTCCCAGTAGCGCAGCACGTGCGCCTGCACGCCCGTCAACTCGCACACTTCGCCTATCTTGAAGAACAGTTTTTCGGGGATGGCTATTGCTGCACGGTTCATAGCTTTCGGTGAAACCCTGCCGTGGAAATTTACCTGAAAACTTTTCGCTGAAGCCCGAGAACTTGACGACTGAATAACGTCTGTCCGGCCTACAAGGTGAGACCTACGACGCGCCCAACTGTCGCCATGTTACCCGCGCAAGCTAATTGTGTCAATAACTTATATTTAGGCGTTGGAGCTTGAGAAGAGGGTTGAATGAAGAGACTCGCCATGTGGATTCACCATATGACGCACATGATATTAGATTGCAATTGACCTGTTTAGAGAGCGAAGGCTAAGGGCGTGAGAATTAATTCGGCTTCTCACGTCCTTAGCCTTCCGCCGTCTGATCTGCCCTTCGTTGCAGTAAGGCTATTAACCGGGATGCGGCGATTACTGTCTAAGACTGCTTGGTCTGGCCTGCTCCCGGAGCCTCCTCAACGTTCTGTGTCTGGCTGCTCTTACGCAACACGTTCTTAATTCCGAATAAAGATTCAAGGAAGTCTTGCCAGAACGGAGCGCCGACGCTGAGCAATAGCGCCATGATGAGCCAGCCCAGAAGAACTCTCGCATCATGCTTGCGATACATCCACCAGTTACCGCTCGACCATAAAGTCCCCCACCATTTTCCCGTGTCGTGCAGAGTGATTGGCGCAAACCCATAGCCTGTGAAGATACTTGCATCTCTGCTAATCTCCTCCCGGCTTGTATTGAACCAGGTTTCTACGGTCTGCTCTGTCGGCTGCTGACCGCCGTTTGTGAGCGCCCGCACAACATCTTCGCGCGACTGCAAGATCAGCGCGCGGGTTGTGTCGCTGGTCGAGATTTGTTGATAAACATTGAAGAAATTGGCGTTGAGGAAGACGACCACAATGAAGCTGATGACTATGACCGCCGTCTTCATGGCGCGTGTGTAGCGTTCCTCGAAGCTCTGCATTACGGTGTCGAAATAGTTCTCCAACTTAACCCAGTTGGCGAAAACGTCTGTGAATTTCTGACGCAAGGAAGTGAAGGCATCAGAGAGATTCTTCAGTTCTGTATCCAGAACAGTCAAAGCTCTCACCAGATCAGCTTTATTATCCAGATTTGCTCTCTCTAAAGCTTGAGCAATCCTTGACCTTACGTCAGCTAGAATCTTCAGCACGTCGTCCAGATTGATCGCTCGCAATTTGGCGATGTCATCAATCAGCGTCGTGGCAGCATCTTCAATTTCAGGCGGGCTGCCCAGATTAATTGTGAGAAGCATACGAAGATCAGCGATCAGAGGCTTAAACTTCGCCTGCATATCGGCGAGCTTTGCTTTGTCGTCATCGCTCAGATAACCGGCGGCGCTTTTAAGGTCGAACCCATTGAGCGCAACTTCCCATGCCTGAAACTTATCTTCCAACTCTTTGAATAGACCCTCGGCCTTTTCAACTTTATCCCAGAAGTTCGAGTCCACTTTTCCGGGGGCTATGCTGCCGACGACGTTAAGCAGATCGCTTTTCGAGAGGGAGTCGAAGATGGGGCGAGTGGATAAGGCGGTTCGACCGATGCTCCCGAATTTATTCATCACTTCGTTATAGAGAGCCGCCGCGTCCTTGAACTCGTCACGTTCCGCAGGATGGCGTGCCCAGTCGCCCTTAAAAAACCTGCCCGCCCAGGGTATCAGACCGAGTAGCCGCATGAAGAAATGCGCGAATATACGAAGGAAGGGTGACTGAGCGATCATTGCTCTTAACCCGCCAAACTCGTTGACCGATGTGTTCGCGGGCTGGTCGCCGGGCGTCTTCACTTGCGCGCTGGTCTCATTATGCAGGACGAATTGAAAGAGATGCGCAAGAGATTCTTCGATCTGGCGCGACTTGAGTTTGAAAGCTTTCTTGATGGCTGCCTGTACAGCCTGCACGACAAGACTCAGGGCGAGGAGCACCACGACCATAGAGATCAGGTTGTCCAGCGTTGCGTTGAGGTTGAACATCATTCCTCCTGTCTAATTTTTGATTCATTAACGAGCAGGCGAAGAACTGAGATTACAAGTTGGATTCAAACGGCCAGTTTCGAGGCCGTGAGATTCTTCAATCAGTGCGGGTAAGTGACGCAACCGGACGATACCTATCCTGCAAAGCGCGCGGGTCTGGAAACTAACAGTTGCGTTGTTCCTGCCGTTTAAGTAGGAGAATAAGCTGATCTAAGAAGACTTATCAGCGTTCCAGTTGGCCATTGTGACCTGCGCACGATAGTTTACGGCCAAAGGTATGTCAAGAACTTTTAGTTGCAAATAATGGTTCAAATTAAACCGCTAATGAAGATCATTTCAAATCATCGCGGAATTTTTCTGTCAACTTCTCTGCCTATCTATAAGGAATGAGGCGAAACATTCCACTTCGGCCATACGCGAGCCACAGGACGTTGGAAAGCTGCAAATTCCTGTCTGACCAGTTGCATATATATATTTCGGCTAATGTAAAGAAAGGAGTTAAAGAGTTAGAAGGTCTTCTCTTGCGAATTCACTGTATAGCTCTCGCTATTAAGGGTTGCGCCTTTCCGTGTAGATGAGATATAACGCGCGTCGCTTCGCATAATCACCAACGGAAAGGAATAGACCATGAGCGAGCAGGATAACGTGCAGGTCGTACAACAGGCTTATCAGAATTTCAAGGCCGGGAACATCGAAGCTTTACTTGGTCAGATGTCAGATGATGTCGATTGGCAACTCGCAGAGATGGAGAACGTATCGTTCTCCGGTCGAAGAAAGGGGCGCGATGGTGTCGCGCAGTTCTTCTCGTTGCTGGCTGAGGATCAGGATGTTCTGCAATTCGAGCCGCACGAGTTTATAGCTCAGGGCGACAAGGTTGCTGCGCTGGGCCAATACAGATGGCGAGTGAAGTCTAACGGGCGCGAGTACGGCGGCGACTGGGCGCACGTCTTCACCATACAAGACGGCAAGATCAAGGGCTTCCACGAATACATGGACACGGCTGCGGCGGCAGAAGCCCACAAAGCAGGATAAAAATTGAAGGGGAAGAGAGTAAAAAGTGTAAGAGGCTATAAGGAGAGTGAAAGCGGTTCTGCTTAAAGCAAGCTCTTTTCCTTTTCACCTATTCCCTCTTCTCCCTTTTACCCCTTTCAGTCTTGCGTATTGGACTGCATCGGAAGCATCAAGTTATAATTTCGTTTCTCTTTCGTTCCTGCATTTTTGGAGGTTCATCCTAAAACAGTGTCCACGTCTGAAACCGCTTTTCGTCTGGCAGCCCGCCTCGACCGCGTAGGCTTCTCCGATATTGTAACGATTCGCAACCGTGTCATGGAGATTCGCTCCCGTGGCAAGCAGGTCTATCAATTTGAAGGCGGCGAGCCGTTCACGAACACGCCCGAGCATATCAAAGAAGCAATGATGCGCGCCCTCGCAGAAGACAGGACGCGCTATGCGCCGTCGTCCGGGATACCGGAGTTGCGCTCAAGCATCGCTGAGAAAGTGCGCGAGCGTAACAGTATTCCTGCGAGCGAGCAGGACGTGATTGTGATGAGCGGCGGCATGCAGTGCCTGTTCGCTGCATTTCAATCTGTGGTCAACCCGGAAGACGAAGTGCTGGTCTTCTCGCCCTACTGGACTCCGATTAAAGACCTTGTGGCTCATTGCCGCGCAACGCTCGTTTTAGTTCCAACTGAAACAGCGCGCCGGGACGGCTTCGTTGAAACGCTCTCGCGGTATGTGACCGAGCGAACTCGCGCAATCTATTACAATACGCCGCAGAATCCGACGGGCGTGGTCTTTACAGGCAAAGAAGCTGAAGCAGTCGCTCAATTCGCCCGAAGCCGCGATCTGATCGTGATAGCGGACGAAGCTTACGAGGACATCATATTCGACGGCGAGCATGTTTCCATTGCTTCGATCGAAGGTATGTTCGAGCGCACCATCACCTGCTACACGTTATCGAAGAGCTATTCGATGACGGGCTGGCGCATGGGCTACGCCGTCGCGCCCGAACCCTGGATGACGGGGCTGAAGAAGATGACGCTCTATTCCACGAACGGAGTTTCGACGCCCGGACAATGGGCGGCTCTCGCAGCGCTCTCAACGCCGGGCGATTTTTTTGAGAAACTACGTTCGGAATATTTACGAAGGCGCGACCTGCTGCTATCAGGTCTAAACGAATTGGGCTTGAAGTGCGAAAGCCCCGCAGGAGCTTTTTACGCTTTCCCGGACGTGACCTCTGTTAGCACGGACAGCCGTGCTGCCGCAGAAATTCTTCTGGAACGCGCTCAGGTCGCAACCGTCCCCGGCATAGTCTTCGGCGAACACGGCGAAGGCCACCTGCGCTTCTCCTTCTCAACCTCAATCGAAGCCATAGAAGCAGGACTGGATTCCCTAAGAAGAAATCTTTGAAGGGATGAGGGATGAGGGATGAGGGATGAAGACGAGGAGTTGAGACGCGCAGACGCCGAGTCGCGCAGACAAGTGGAAAGACATAAACGCGCTTCATCTTCTAACAGCGAAACTTTCATCAGTCCTTCTGCGTCTTCTGATAACTCATCTCGCAGCGAGTTTGACCTTATACAAAAAATCCGACAACGCGCCCTTAAACATAGTTCAGAGCAAAGCTTCATTCATTCATCCCTCATCCCTCATCCCTCATCCCTCATTTCCGGCATTGGCGATGATGCGGCTGTTATCAAACAGACTTCCGGGCGCGACACCGTTATCACGGCGGATTTACTCGTTGAAGATATAGATTTCAGGCTCTCGTACACTCCCGCATCGCTTCTAGGGCACAAGGCGCTTGCAGTTTCGCTCTCGGACATAGCAGCGATGGGAGCGAGACCCGTATGGGCGCTCGTTTCGCTCGGAGTCCCCCCAAAAGTCTGGCGCTCATCGTTCGTTGACGATTTTTATCAGGGCTTCTTCGCGCTAGCCGACGAACATGACGTTACGTTAGTGGGCGGCGACGTGTCGCGCACGCCTGAGCGAATAGTTATTGATTCAATCTTGATGGGAGAAACGATGAGTGGCGGCGCTGTGCTTCGTTCCGGCGCAAGCGCAGGCGATCATATCTTCGTGACGGGAACGCTTGGCGGCGCTGCCGCAGGATTGCGACTGCTTGAGCGCGGAGCGGAGAAATCGAAACGAGGAAGCGAGCGCGAGGCGCGCATGATAGAAAATTTAGTTCGCAGACAGAGAGAACCTTTGCCGCGCACAGGCTGGGGCATCTTTCTGGGAGAAGACAGGCTGGCGACAGCCATGATTGATCTGAGCGACGGTCTGTCGTCCGACCTTGCGCACCTGTGCGAAGAGAGCCGGGTCGGCGCGAAAATTGAGGCCGCGCGAATTCCAATCAACCGCAACGTAGCGATTGCCTGCGGGCGGCGCGCGCTTGATCCACTGATGCTGGCGCTGCACGGCGGCGAGGACTTCGAGCTTCTTTTCACCGTGCGCCCGCCCAACCTTCGCCGCCTACCCAGAAGAATTGACGGCGTACCTGTAACATACATAGGAGACATTACAGATGAAGCCGGACGCATTCTCATATCTGAAGGCTCGCACGTTTGGGACTTGGAGAGAGGCGGGTTCGAGCATTTCGGTTAGAAAAAATAGGTTTCACGCAAAGATGCAAAGGCGCAAAGAAGAAGACGCAAGAAGAAAATGTTATTCAATTCCTTTGCGTTCTTCTTAGCGCCTTTGCGTCTTTGCGTGAGACTCTAAAACCGTTCACCCCACACCACTCCGCGTTTGACTCAAAAATCTTCCTTCCCTAAAGTAAGTAGATGCTTGATGTCCAGCATCTAACATCTGACATCCGGCATCTGCTTTTTATGCTTAGATTCTTCAACACACTTACGAGCCAGTTAGAAGAGTTTCGCCCTATGCGTGAGGGCGAAGCCAGGATGTACTACTGCGGGCCGACCGTCTGGAATTACGGCCACATAGGAAATTTCCGTTCCGTCATGTGCACGGATATTCTCAGGCGCTATCTCAAGTTCAAAGGCTTCGAGGTAACGCACGTGATGAACATTACGGACGTGGACGACCGCATCATCACGCAATCGTTGGAGGCCGGGCTTCCGCTTGACGAATATACCGCAAAGTATATCGTGGCCTTCTGGGAAGACTTTGAGGCTCTGGGCTGCGAGCGCCCTGAAGTAGCGCCGCGCGCCACGCACCACATCTCCGAAATGGTCTCGCTCATAGAAAAACTGGAAGAGCGCGGTCACGCTTATCGCTCAGACGATTCTGTCTATTACCGCATCAGTTCGTTTGAAGAGTACGGCAAGCTCTCGAAGATAAATTTCGCTGGCAACATCGCGGGCGCGAGCGAGCGCGTTGACACGGACAAGTATGAGAAAGAGGACGCGCGCGACTTCGCATTGTGGAAGGGCGCGGACTCGCCGGATGAGCCTGCGTGGGATACGGAGATTGGTCGCGGTCGTCCCGGCTGGCACATCGAATGCTCTGCGATGTCTATGAAATATCTGGGCGAGACGTTTGACATTCACACCGGGGGCGTTGATCTTATCTTCCCGCATCACGAGAACGAGATTGCGCAATCGGAAGGCGCGACCAATAAGCAGTTCGTAAAATACTGGATTCACTACGAGCACCTGAAGGTGAACGGCGAATCCATGTCTAAGTCCAAGGGCAACTACTATACTTTCCGCGATCTGAAAGAGCAGGGCTTCGATGCAACAGCGGTGCGCTACTACCTGCTGAGCGTGCCCTATAGAAAGCAGATCAACTTCACTCTGGAAGGCTTGCGCGCGGCTGAAAAGACTGTCGAAGGATTAAGGGATTTTCATGCGCGCCTGAAGGAAGCCAAAGCCGAGCCGGGCGCTAACGAGCGTCTGCGAGACGCCGCTAGCCGTGCGCTCGAAGGGTTCGAGGCCGGAATGGACGATGACCTGAACACTTCCGTTGCGCTGGCTGCGATTCACAACCTGACGCGCGAGGTGAACACTGCCATAGCAGACCACGCTCTCTACGAAGAGAACAAGCGCGAGCTTCTGGCTTTGATCGAGCGATTCAACACGGTCTTAAACATTTTCGTTGAAGAGCAACCGCTAATGCTGGACGAAGAGGTTCAAAAGCTGATTGACGAGCGACAGGAAGCGCGCCGCCGCCGCGACTTCACACGCGCCGACGAGATACGCGACGAACTGACCGCGCGCGGCATCACATTGGAAGACACCAAAGACGGCGTGCGCTGGAAACGGCGCTAACATGAATGATATAGTGATAAGTGATGAGTGATAAGTGATAAGTGATAAGACAAAAAGCTTTAGTTCTTTCTTATCACTTATCACTCATCACTCATCACTGCTTTTCATATGTTTCTCTTCCGCAATTCACATTTTCGTCCCGTAGAATCGCGCGCTAATCTTTTCGCCGATTAACTCTCTCTTCGTCCAGACCGCCGCTTCATCCTTCTAAATTCCATTTACTTCCCTCGCCTTTCATCAAAGGAGAAAGTGTCATGTCAACAATTGCACCGCCCCGAAAGCCTGAAATCAAGACAGAGCTGCCCGGCCCCATAGGACGACAGATTGTAGAGGCCGACGCGCAATGGGTTAATCCTTCTTACCCGCGCCCTTCTTTCAAATTGGTGGCCGAGCGGGGCGAGGGCGTCTGGGTTACGGACGTTGACGGCAACCTCTTTCTGGATTGCAACGCGGGCGTAGCCGTCTGCTCAACGGGTCACTGCCACCCGGAAGTAGTGAAAGCGATTCAGGATCAGGCCGCGCAGTTGATACACATGTGCGGCACGGATTTTTATTACAGGCACATGCCCGCGCTTGCCCAAAAACTTGACGAGATTGTGCCTGTAGAGAGTCCTACGCGAACGCACTTTGCCAACAGCGGCACAGAGGCGGTTGAGACTGCACTGAAGCTCGCTATGCACGCGACAGGGCGCGAAAAGTTCATAGCCTTCTTCAACAGCTTTCATGGTCGCACGCTCGGCTCGCTCTCTCTGACTTCATCGAAGATCGCTCAGCGAAAAGGGTTCAAGCGTCAGGCGCTGGACGTAGTTCACGTGCCCTACCCGAATGTTTTTCGTCATCCATTCACGGGCGAGCGTTCGGATGCGGCTACGGTTAGCCGTGCGTGTCTTGACTGGATAGAGAATCGTCTGTTCAAAACGACGACGCCGCCTGAGGAGGTTGCGGGCATCGTAGTTGAATGCGTGCAGGGCGAAGGCGGATACGTGCCCGCGCCGCGTGAGTTTTTGCAAGGACTCAGACGCATCTGCGACGAGCATGGAATTCTACTGATTGTTGACGAAGTTCAATCCGGCATGGGACGCACCGGCAAGATGTTCGCCTCCGAGCATTACGATTTGAAGCCTGACATCGTGACGATTGCCAAAGGCATAGGCTCAGGGCTTCCCATAGGAGCGACCGTCGCGCGCGCGGATTTGATGGACTGGAAACCGGGCGCGCACGCTTCCACTTTCGGCGGCAACCCTGTAGCCATCGCGGCTGCGCTCAAGACGATTGAGTTGCTTGAGCGCGAGTTGGTTGCTAACGCTGCATCTGTCGGAGCTTATCTGGAAGCGGGCTTGAGAAGGTTAGAGCAGAAGCACGATTGCATTGGCGACGTGCGCGGACTAGGCATGATGCTCGGCGTAGAATTTGTTACCGACAAAGCTTCTATGAAACCGGATGCAGACTTGCGCGACCGCGTAGAGACGGCCTGCTTCGAGCGCGGTCTGATACTACTAGGCTGCGGCTTCAACACCATACGCTGGTCGCCGCCGCTCATCCTCAAGCGCGAGCACGTTGATGTGGCACTGGAGATTTTCGATGAAGCCATCGCTGCATCTTGCTCTTAAGCAGCGACGACTGAATGTCAGTACCGCCTACGGTAGTGGGCGGGTCGCAACGTAATCATCGCCCGCGCGAGCTTTAGCAGGCCGCTACTGACATTGACGCTGGCTTCAGGGTTACATGCAATTCGCTATAGTGAATCGTAAATCGTGAATTGAAAAAGCAGAGCGCGAAAGCTCTTAACCACGATTTACGATTCACCGTTCACGCCTTTATTCTCCCACCTATCTCCCTGATGCGTGCGCGCAGGCGGTCTTCGTCAATGGTCTGGACTCGACCTTCCTTGAAAATCTCTCGTCCCGCGACGACAGTTAGCAGAACGTCTCGTCCTGAAGTTGAATGAATGAGCGTATTGATGGGATCGTAAATTGGAAGCTGGTGCGCTCTGGCTAAAGCTATGGCTGCGAAATCGGCCTGCATGCCTTCGTCAAGCGTGCCAATCCGATTTTCAAGCCCTAGAGCGCGAGCGCCGCCAGCGGTCGCAGTCAATAGAGCCTGCTCCGCCTTCACCATCTCGTCATCGCCAATCACGTCGCCACGCGCACGCGAGATTGTCAGCGCCGTGCGCGCTTCGTCCATGATGTCGCAGGTATTGTTGCTCGCAACGGAATCGCTGCCGAAGCCGGTTCTGATTTCATGCCTGAGAAATCCTGTATATGAAGCGGAGCCGTGACCCAGCTTAGCATTCGACTTCGGGCAGTGAGCTATGCGCGCATCCTCTGCTTTGATTATCTCCAAATCCTTCTCGTTCACACGAACGCAGTGCGCAAGCAGCGGGCGCGCGCGCATCACCCCATGTTGCTGTAGATATTGAATCGTTGAAATGCCCGGAGCTTTCCACTCTATGCCGCGCAGCGCGAGCGCCTCAGCGAACGGCCCCGTTCCCTCGAACATGAAAAGCTCTTCAGCTTCCGATTCCGAAGCGTGAATCGTGAGCGGAAGTTTTTGGGCGAGCGCGTAATCGGTGACAAGTTCCAGTTGACGCGCGCACACACTATAAGGCGCGTGAGGCGAAACGCCTGCTTTGACCAGTTCCGTCTCAAGCTCGCGCAGTTGGCCCACCTTCTCCTTCAGCTTTTCAAGCTGGTCATGAGCCAGAGCAGGATCAGGCCCGAACGATTCCTGATGAACAATTCCCCGGAAACCCACATCGCGCAAAGCTCTCATGTTCGTGATGGCCGCATCGCCCGCATCCGCCATACAGGTCACGCCAGCGCGCGCAGCCTCCACAGCGCCCCACGCTGCCGACACGTAAAGATCATCCGGCGTCATGTGATACTGTCGCGCCAGCGTCAACTTCATCAACCACGCCAGAAAATTCCCCTCCACGTCTTCAAGAAAACCGCGAAGCGCCGTCAACTCAAGATGCGAGTGCGTGTTGACTAGCCCGGGAATGATGGCAGCTTCTCCGAAATCCTGTGCCCGCGCGTCATGGAATCGTGCCACGAGCGAAGCGCGCTTGCCGACGCCAACGATTTGCGATCCGTCAACAGCGATTGCTCCATCCGCAACCGGCGCGGACGACATTGGAATAATCCAGTCGGCGCAATAAAGTGTGGTCATAAGCTTTTTAATTCAAATGAATCTTAATCGTCTGCAATCACACACGCAAAAGTTATGTTGAAAAATCTTCTGCGCGGCTTTGTTCGCTCGCGCGCTGCCTGTGTTTGAGCCAGAACCACATCAGTCCTGAGAGAGCAATACAAGCGCCGCCCGCGCCAGCCACAGGTCTTATGCCGAACCTGTCCGCGGCTGCGCCCGAAACCAGCATGGAGCTTACCATCGCAAGCGTCGTCAGAGTTTCATATGAAGCGAAGACGCGGCCTGCGAAGCGATCTGCTGTGCGGCTCATCACTATGGTCTGCTGCGCAGTCCACCAGATTGCGAAGTTAATCTCGCGCGCGACCAATACGAAAGCAGCGCCCCAGAGGTTCGGCATCAAACTGAATAGAAGCAGCCCTACTCCGTCGAACATCATGGAGCGTCCCATGCGCGACCCCAGCGCTTCAGTAGACCCTGCATTGAACCTGCGCGCTATGGGCGCGCCAAGCACGCCGCCCAATCCCATTGCAACAAAGAGCACAGAGATTCCAAAGTCCATTGGCCGCGCCACTTGTCCCTGAACAGCCGCGACTCCGAGTCTAGCGCCGAAGATGCTGTAAAGCGCGCGCGCAACGCCATTCCCTAATCCCCAACCGCACGCGACTATGAAGACGGCAGAGAGGATAGGTACGTGGCGTACGTAACTCAATCCTTCTCGGAAATCAGCAACTGCTTGTCGCAAAGATGCAATGATGCGGCGATGCGGTGGTGAGGCGAAATGAACACCTCTTTCCAAACTCCTGTTTTTAATCCCCGCGTCTTGTTGAAGCTGAACTCGAATACGACGAATCATCTCAGCCGATGCCAGGAAAGTGAGTGCATTGATAATGAAGACTGCGTTGCGGCCTACGAAGGTTGCGACCATTCCGCCCAGGGCTGAGCCTATAGCAATGGTCGCAGCCGTAGTAGAAGCCGAGAGCGAATTGGCGCTCAACAGTTCTTCCGTTGTGTTCGTCAGATTCGGAATTGAAGCGCGCTTCGCTGCGTTGAAGAACGAAGAGACTGAAAAGAGCGACGAGCCTACGATGTAGATTACGGAGAGCGATAGAAATCTGTTCGCCAGAATGAACCCTAGCGCAAGAAGAGCGCGCGCTACATCCGACGCTATCATTATTCTTCTGCGGTCAACGCGATCCGCAACTATGCCCGCGATTGGCCCAAAGAGAAATAGCGGCAGGTGGCGAGCGATTGCGTAGATTGCAATAGCAAGCCCTTCGTGACCAGCGCCCGCTATCTCGATGGTGAGCGCGAGCACGGCGATGTTGTTGAGCCAGTCGCCAATCTCGGATATGACCTGACCTGACCACAGGCGGCGAAAATCCGCATTGGCTTTCAGCAACTCTCGGAAGGTCAATGCCCGCCCCCCGCCGAGTTTGCATTAGAATTCGCCTGTAGCTGCTGCTGCTCTCTTGCTCTCTCTGCTTTCAGTTTTCTGTATCGGTTGAGGATCGAAGAGACGTAAGCGCGCGTGGAAGGTATGTCAATGCGCGTTATGAATTCGTCTGCGGAAAGCTGGCGATTATCGGAAGAGCGATTCCACTCCTCCGCGCGGCTAGCGCCTGCGTTGTAGCCTGCGACCATGCGAGCCTCTGCGCCCGGCATGTCGCGGAACTGCTCGTAGAATTTCTCAAGATACCAGCAACCTATCTGTATGTTGCGCTCTGGGTCACTTAAAAATTTCTTAGGGTCTTGTGCCATCTGCCGCTCGAAATCACGCATGCCCGTCTCTGTAGCCCACATGCGCCCCACGGCAGGCGTTATCTGCATCAATCCAATCTCGCCGTCGTTTCCAACCTTCCACGGGCGAAAATACGTCTCCTCGTAAACGACGCACCACACCAGATCAGGGTCAATGCGATAGATGCCCGCCTGACGAGCTATCAACGGATCGAAGCGGTGAATCCAGTATTGATTGAAAAAGTACGCGCCCGCGCCCACGAGCACAAGAAGGATGAGGATGACGAGCAGGCGTTTCATAAAAAAGCAGGAGTCAGAAGTCAGGAGTCAAGAGTCAGAAGATATGCGGATGCAAACTTTTCTTCTGGCTAATGGCTTCTGAATTCTGACTCCTGATTAATTTCTCCTTCTCAGCCCTTGCCAGAAAGCGACGGTCGCATAAGCAGGGTCAACGCCCTCGAAGCGAGAACGAAGCGCTCGCTCGTCCAGCACGTGGCCTTGCAACCAGACTTCTGCGGAAATGGTTGCGCCGATCTGAAGGTTACCGCCGCGCAGCGAGCGCCCGTTCACCAGGATTTCGAGCTTGAGACGATCCAGATCAACGTAAACCCAGTAAAGGTTGCTTCCAGAAAGCGGGTTGCGAAGCGGCTTGAAGGCGATAACGCGCCCGGTCAGTCCCCAATCGTTTTCGTGCGCCGCACGAGACGGCGCAGTCTGCTCCAGAGGCTGCCAGCGCGCTTTCACCGGGCGCGAGCAGACGCGCGCTCTATAGGCTAGGCCGCACAAGCCTACGTGAAGCTCCTGCGCGCGGAAACCCTGCGCGCCCACCTCCGTAAGATTTTGAAGCTCGAACAGAACTTCCGTGTCCGTGCCATCGCAGTAGCCGTGAATGACTGCCTCGCCCTCTTCATCGTATTCAGTCAAAGCCCAGGGGCTTATGCGCTGCGTGTAGCGCGCTCTAAAGCCTGGGCGACAGTCGGCGTAGAAAATCTCGCCAGTGCCCGATTCGTAAAGCACCGTCCAGACTTCAAGACCTTCGCCCAACTTCCAGCAGCGACCGTGAAGCACAGCGCCTCGCCGCATCAGTTGCGTCGCCTCGCCTTGATTGCCCGCTCGCTCCGCGAGGTAGTTGAAAGCTTTCTCGCTCGGCACTTCAAGCCCGATTGTCTCAAACGTCACGTCCATAAAAGTTCAGATGTCAGATGTATGATGTCGGATGTTAGTGTAGCTCATTATGAAATAATCTTACATACAAAATCGAACGTCTTATCTGGCAGAACGTTTGCGACGTTTCTGTTGTGAAGGTGATTCAGAAGCTGAACGAGCAGTTGATTCGACTTCGCGCAGCGCACGACTCTTGAAGCCCCGTATATTTCGCTCGGCCCCGTGTCTGGGTCTAACGCCGGAGCGAACCATCTCCGCGAACAGGTCAACATCATAATCCGCCTCGCGCGACATCTCCTCGCGTATAGCGTGCAGCTCTTCCAGAAATCTGGGCTTGCGATACATAATGAAGTGATGAATGCAGAATGATGAGTGATGAATTAAATGCTTTTCAGTTCATCACTCTGCACTTTGCATTCATCACTGCCTTTCTGTTGCTTCCGAAACCAGGAACTCCGGGGTCACTATCATCGGGACGAAGAAGCCTGCCGCCGTGTTGAATAGGCGTATGCGAGCCTGACGGCGCACATTCGCCAGGTGGCCGAAGTTCCATGTTACCAAGTAATCAATTTTATGACACGAAGCAAGAGCAACATGCACTGCGTCGGCAATGTACTTGCGATGAAAGATGCCGCGCGAGATGTAGCCTTCCGCGAGGATGGCCGCCTCGTCCGTCAACTCGACCTGTTCGAGCGGCTCCACAAGTTTCAGATAGCCTGTGCGGTGCGGCTCCACTACGCGCTCGAGCTCGCGCGCAACCAGCGGCGAGACCACAGCGCGATACTCCGGCAACTCGTGCTCCCACCACCGAATCGTCAGGTCGCGCCGGAACGGCTCGCCGTTATCAAGATAAGCGCCGACCACAGAAGTTTCCAGGTAAAGGCTCTGCTTCATGGTGATGGGATAGTGCCTGCGCCGTTCAGTGTGTCCGCAGGCTGCTGATTTGCGCCGAGCGATTCAAGCCGCATCACTGCGCGCTGGAAGTCGAAGGTGACGCGGTAGTAGCGCAAGAAATTCCCGCCGACTATTCCCGTCTGATCAAACCCTGCCGTCTCGTTCACCGGATCAAGATCGAGCACGGCAGCAGGCAAGTGGTCGCGCACCAGAGTTCCCAGCATGAAGCGCGGGAGCATCAACAGCTTCACGTTGTCCTCTATCCCTGCTGCACCGTAAACACGCATTCTTGTTCCGTGCGCGAAGCGTTCAAGGTCAGAGCTTGCGACGAGCGCTTTTGAAACCACGGAAACGGTCGCGCCCGTGTCAATGATGAAGTTCAGAGGTTTAGTCAATCCTTCCAGATGAACTTCGCTGCTCAAGAACCCGCTTGCTGTAGTGCGAAGAGGTAGCTCAAGCCCATTCGAGAGTGGAATAGGGGCCTGAGTTGGGGACGAGCGCTGGCGCAAGAGCGAAAAGGTGCGAGCGCCGTAATCAACCGTCGCTATGAATTTCGTGAGCGCGGCGATGCCTATGTAGCCGTCCGTAGGATTGCCGTCGTCATAGAAGTGGCGAATGTAAACAGGCAAGTTCTCGATCTGGACTTCGCCTATGTCAATGCGCGGAATAAAACCGTAAACTATCTCGAACTTTCCACCGCCTCCGACCGCGCGGGCCAATCCGCCACGCGCCACTGCGTGAATGTTCATGCGTCGTGCCGTCTCTTCCGAAACAACGGACATGCCCGAACCCGTGTCAATCACGAAGCGCAGAGGCTTGCGCTCGCCGTTGATTCTTATCTGGATGATGGGGCGGTTGTTGACTATCTCGAAAGGGATAGAGGTGTGGGACGCGCCCGACGGATCGTAAAGCTGATTCTGTCTGCCAAGATAACGAAGGAAATCAATCAGGCCGCGAATTCGCGCGCGGCGGTCTTCTTCCGTGCGCGGCGCGATTATCAGAAACCTTTCGTAAGCGTCGGCTGCCTCCTTGTAGCGCTCCGTGCGCGCGGCTGCCTGAGCAAGGCTGTAGATGTAGTCTGGCTCGTTGGAATCCAGCGATACGGCGCGACGGAAGCCTGCTAGACTGCGATCAAGCCGCCCTTCGTAAAAATCAACGAGCGCGAGTCCGGCAATCGCAAGCGCCTCGTTCTCTCTAATGCTCAGCGCCGTGCGAAACTCTTCTACGGAGAGGCGGAAATCGCCGGAGCCAAGCACAGCCGCGCCAAGAAGCGCGTGAGCGCGCGAAGAGAGCGGGTCGTTGCCGATAACGCGCGCGGCGTGATCGTATGCATCCTGAAAATTCCTCTGCTTGTAGAGCGCGAAGCTCAAGCCCAGGCGCGCGCTATTGTCGTGCGCATCTCTGGCAAGCAGCTCGCGATAAAGCCTCTCGGCTGTCTCATACTCGCCTTCACGCAGAGCGCGCTCGGCGCGACTGCGCGTCCTGTCGTCCCACGCCCGCCCGCTACTCACGAAGGACACGCTCAAGACACAACACATGAAAGCGAGGGTTGCGAGCGCCACTAAGCGGCGGCTCTTACCGTTGGCTCTTCGATTGTATTTCATCAGGGGAACTCCTGAAGGGATGAATGATGAGTGCAGAATGATGAATTAAAGACAAATTCTTCTTATTCATCATTCTGCACTCATCATTCATCACTTACTTTAATACTTCTCCGGTCTTCATTGACCAGAGAACAAGGTCAAGCTCGTCGAAATCAATGCGCGTGTCGCGCGCAAAGCGCCGCAGGCGATCTTCCGTCTCAAGATAGCGCGAGCGGGTTGACGGCGGCTGGGGAGACTCTATAACACCAAGTTCTGCAAGACAGCGAAGGATGTGCTTGTCCAGGATAGCATAGCCGCTCAGTCCAACATTGCGAAGAAAGTGGCTGGACTCTTTATAGCCAAGCCCTTTGACTCTCTTCTCTTTTGCGAGCCAGTCGCGGCGCGCAAGCGCGTCGGAGAAACTTAGAAGCCGCTCACGAAGGCGCATCCCGCAATCTTCGCGCAGGTATTCGCGCGTCACAAGGATGTAGCCGGGGCGCGACCGTGGATAACGATGGACGCCTTCGAGCGCATTCGTTAACTCTTGATGCGATCCTTCAAACAACAGATGCCTCACGGCCTCTACAGAACGAAGACCCATGCGCGCCGAAGCGCCAGCAGTGAAGATGCAGTAGACCAGTTCCTCCCACAGACGCTCGTCCGATCCTTCATCCCAGACGGCGCGAAACTCCGCTAGACGCGCGCGAATCATCCGGCGGCGCGAGCGATGCGCAGCGCGAATAGTTTCAATCGTGGCGGGTGTTCGATTCAAACTCAACAAGGACGACTGTCAACACTGAGAATATTATGAGCGCGTTTGCGCTATTGTCAACGAATTGAATTTAATGAATCTGCGCATTCATTCACACGCTCGCCGTCGTGCATCCCGCAGGAGCACGCCTCGCATCGAATAAAGGGCTTAAATAGTCTCTTCCCCTTGCGAGAAATTTATGGATGGACGCTGCCGCACAGGTTACCGTATTATATTACTCATCCCCCGAAACATTTTCATGAAGAAGAGAAGAATGAGCAAGCGCATCCGTCTTAATCATCTGGCAATCATTTTCGCGCTCCTGTTTTTCGCGGCGTGGCCGCTTGATGCGTTTGCACAGCAGCCGACGACGGATGAGCCTGCCCCGGCACCTTCTCTGGTGCGCCCAACAGTTCTATCCAGACCGCTTCAGCCCGCGCCGGATATTGCGCAGCCGCCTATCCCAACCAACATTTCCGGTCTTCAAGGCATGCTGGTTGAAACACTGGATGGTCGAGTCGTGGCCGAGCAGGCTGCTGACCAAGCATTCAATCCAGCGTCGGCAGTGAAGCTGGCAATTTCACTTGTAGCTCTTCATAACTTCGGAGTACAGCATCGCTTCATCACAGCAATCTGGACTGACGGCTCATTCGACGCAGCGACGGGAACGATCAACGGCAACCTTATCATTTCAGGGCGTGATCCTTCCTTCCACTTCGAGCACGCTGTGATGGTTGCGCGCGAGCTAAACCGCCTGGGAATACGTACGGTAACAGGCGATCTGGTAGTGCCGCCGAAATTCACTATGAACTTCGACTGGTCTGCGCAAGGGTCGGGTAACAGTTTTTACGACACGCTGGATGATACGCGGCGTTCGGCGCAGGCTACGGAAGCGTGGAGACAGGAGCGCATAACGCTGGGCGACACAGCAGGCTTACAGTCCGCGCCGAGCGTGACCGTCATGGGAGCGGTTTACATAGGGACTGTTCCGGCCAACGCTCGTATGCTGCTAGTCCATCGTTCGAGCACGCTTCCAGACATTCTGAAAGTTCTTCTCTGCTACTCGAATAATTTCATGGCAGAGCGCATTGGAGACAATGTTGGCGGCCCTGAAGCAGTTAGACGATACCTGATCAACAATCTGGGCATTCGTCCCGATGAAGTTCGTCTGGCTTCGACCAGTGGTCTTGGCGTCAACCGAGTCACACCGCGCGCGATGATGAAGATATATCGTGCGCTCAGCGACGAGCTTGCTAAGAATCATCTGCAACCTTCAGATATTCTCCCGGTCGCTGGCATTGATCCCGGCACGCTGGAAAAGCGCTTCACCGAAGGACAAGCGCGCGGAAGTGTGATTGCCAAAACCGGCACTCTCGTCAGAACAGACGGCGGAGCGAGCGCGCTCGTAGGCCAGATGAACACGGCAAGCGGCGAAACTCTACTCTTCGTCATCTTCAACCAGCGCGGCAACGTCATGCGCTTTCGCCAGAATCAGGATGCGCTCGTAACTCAGTTGCAGAATTCGCGCGGCGGCCCAGCGCCATTCCAATATCGCCCGCAGACGCTAGCGATGCGCCTTGCCAACACAGAATCTGAATCGGCTGGTCAAAACAATAACGAGTACGAACCTGCTCCGTAGAAAAGCAGGGATGAAAGCGGCAACGTGAGGGATGAAAGAATAGCTATTCAACACGAACAGTTATTCTTTCATCCCTCATCTTTCTGTCCTGCTCCTCATTACTTCTCTGGATTAAAGACAAAAAAAAGAAACGCGCCCCGACGGCCTGAGAGTCGCCGGGGCGCTTCCCGCTCCTCTCGACGCGCGGCGTGCGGCACCTCGCGCGAGGGAGCGATCCCTTGATTACTGTTTGAGCGCGTTTTCGCTCCGGCCATGTCCCGTCGAAGGAGATGCCGCACATCCCCCATGAACGATCCTTAATTAACAACCGACATTCAAATCGCGCTCTTGCTGATTACATGCTCAATGGGACGCGAGAACCTCGCGCCCGTCCGCCTTAAGATTGCAATTTGCGCGCCGTCTACAAATACGCTCTATTGCCCATCGCTCTGCGCGACTCACTCTTAGCCGCTTCACATGCGTTCGGGCTTCGCCAAACACGCACTTTCACAGTAAACCTGCGGCGGATTGCTCTTCACCGCAAGGAGAATTTCTGATCCGAGTTTGCGCTTTTGGCCTGACAGGAAGATGTGAAACGCTCTTCACATGCTGTAACTGAAAGTAACGCATGGGCGAGTCCTGCCTCTGCTCTGCCTCTTGTTTCCAGCCTGTTTTCTCACATTTCGGTTAATGGCATGGTCGTTGCCGTGCTAGGGGGCAGAGCGCACGTATTTCCTGCGAGCGTGTGAGAAAGATAGAGATGAATCTCAATGAGATAAGAGCAGATACGGCGCGAAACCCGTTTGACGTTGCGTAACGCGCTATCTCCAAAAGAATTTGAGATCAACCAATGATGACTACACAGATTAATAATCAACGACCCTGTGCCGACAGAGGTTTCTCCCTGCTTGAGACGCTGATAGTGGCGGGCCTCATCACAATCGTCACCGCTTTTGCACTACCTCAACTTATTTCGGCTCGCCGCTTACAACGCATTACAGCGCTTCCTAAGCAGGTAGCGACTCAGATGAGGTTAGCGCGGCAAGAAGCCATGTCGGAGCGGCGAGCTTATACGTTTCAATACAACGACGTGAACAAGACGATCACGCTCATAGCACACACAGGGTCTGGTGGATCAATCATTACCGATCCAAGTTATCCGAACACTGCGGGCAGCACTGTGATCAGCACCTACCCGTTGACGGGCGAGGGCATGGCCGTCGCAGACATCACCTACGGCATACCAACGGGGCTGCCTACGGGCGCTCTGGGCGATGGCACGACTAAGACCACGCTAAACGGCCAAAACATAATCAACATCACCTTTCAGCCGGACGGCTCCGTTGTGAACGGCGCAGAGCAGCCGATCAACTTCGCGCTCTACTTCTACACAGGATCAATGTCAAGCCAGACGGCTAGCGCCATTTCAGTGCTCGGCAGCGCGGGAAGAATCAAAACCTGGAGGTACACCAGCAGTGGAAATATCTACGCCGAGTAATCACCCCTTTGAGGCTGTGTCGCGCTCTACGCGCAGTTCCGAAGACGGCGGCACGCTTTTGGAGATGACTATTGCCATGCTCCTCTTGACGATTGGACTGCTGGCCGTGGCTTCGTCTATCAGCTACGCCTTCATGGTGAGCAATAAGGGGCGCAACATAACCAACTCTAAATTGCTGGTCGTCTCAATCCTCGAACAGATGGAGACGTTGCGCAATACGAAGCAGCTTACCTTCGGACAGATAAGCAACGCAGGAGCGGTTGATAACACTGGAGCGACGCAATCCTTTAGCGGCTTCCCCACTGGCTTTCAACCCGTTTCTATCAACCCGGGACCTGACGGAATTTTCGGCACCGGTGATGACCTGATTGATCCCGGCTCAGGTGGCGTTTATGGCGATGGTAACGATGTAACGAATACGGGCTGGGCTATCTCGGGTTATACGCGCGAGATAGTTATCACATCCTTGAGTTCTAATCTGAAAAGAATCCAGGTGACGTTGAAATACCCCGGCGACAGGGGGCAGATGGAGACGAGAGTGGGCGTGAGTTATTTGAATAACGACGCGCGCAGCAACTTCCTTCCATAAGTGTAGATGAAGGTCAGATGAGTCTTCTGACAACTGGAGGTCATTACCGAATGCCGACACAAACCGCTTCAAGCAAGCAATCAGGATTCTCGCTGGTCGAGCTGCTGATCGTCTTCAGCGTCATGCTCATTCTTGCGGGCGCAGCCGTCATGCTTATGAAAGGCAGCATCATGGTGAGCATGTCAACCTACGAGATGACGGACTCGCAGGAGAATCTGCGAACGGCGCAGGAATACATTAGCCGCGACCTGATTGTGGCTGGCGACGGTCTGCGTGGATTCAACAATATCTGCGTGCGCAAAAACTTCGTGACTGGATTCCTGACGCTAAATCCGAACACTTCGTCATGTGGAACAAACATGGTCAATATCCCGCTGGTCGAGTCGGACAATAACGTGCCTGCCAGCACCACAGTAGCTCTTACGACCCCAGCCGTTACAGTTCGCTCCACCCCTGCGCTGACCGACAGGATTAACATCCTACAGATCGACACAGACTTTACGCCGATTACACTCGCGGCGACGGCGATTCCGGCCAACGGGTCAACTATTAGAGTGCCGCTCTCTGACCTTCCCAGTTTTCAGGCGGGAGAGATCTATTTCATCGTGTCCTCTGTGGGAGCTACTTTCGGGACGATTACTTCCATAGACAACAGCACGCGAAAGCTGAGCTTCGCCACAGGTGATGCATACGGACTCAATAATGCCGCCGCTGGCGGGCCTATAAGCACAATCGCCAAAGCGGGGACGCTGCCGACTTCCATCAGAAGAATGCGCATCATTCATTACTACATTGACCAGAACGGGCTTCTCGTCAGGCGGCTCTTCGGCGTTAACGGCGGTCTCGGGCACACAGACAGCGTGATTGCCGAACACGTCGCAGGACTACAGTTCCGCTACATCCTTGACCTGCCCGGCATCGGCGGTCTCTACGATCAACCTGTGCACCAGCTCAGCTCACCGACAGAGGAGGCTGCCGTTCGTCAGGTAGAAGTCACTGTAACGACGGAGACCGCGCACGCGCTAGCCAACGGCTCGAAGCAACTTACCTCTATGACTTCCGTGAC
>DATHJK010000260.1:0-3894 GCA_035316225.1 Pyrinomonadaceae bacterium | reverse complement strand
GACGCGCAGCGTGTCCATCACAATGTCAAAATATTCGCGCTTCTGAATCGAATTACGGACAGCGCGAACATACGGGAGCGCCTCCTCTACCGCCGCCGCTTTGTCAGCCGGGCGATGAAGATTGCGATCCCGTACTGCCTGATCCAGCACGAATTGTATGTGGGGGAGTGCAAGCCCTCTGCGCTTCTGATACTCTTCGACGCCAAACTTTTTGATGAATTCGTCCGGGTCCGCGTTGTCCGGCAGAACCAGCACTTTCGTCTCAAACTCTTCTGCCAGAAGCGTTTCTATAGCCCGTTTAGCTGCCTGCACGCCCGCCTTGTCACCATCATAGTTCACTACAACTTTACGCGCAAACCTTCCGAGTAGTTTCGCCTGCTCAGAAGTGAGCGCCGTTCCCAAAGATGCGACCAGATTTCGCACCCCCGCCTGAAAGGGAACGATTAAATCAAGGTAGCCTTCGACTAAGATGGCGAATTTTTTCCGCCTTATCTCGTCTCGCGACCAGTTCAGCCCGTAAAGATGGCGACCTTTCGTATACGCAGCAGTTTCAGGAGAGTTCAAGTATTTCGGCTCGCCATCCTGCAAAATCCTGCCGCCGAAGGCAATGGGTCGCCCTTGCGCATCCATAACGGGAAAAATCAGCCGCCCGCGAAAACGGTCATAAAACCCGCCCGCATCCTTTTTGACGACCAGCCCGCTACGCTCAATCTGCTGGGCAGAAGCCCCGCGCTGTTTCAGATAGGACGAGAGCGCGTCCCATCTATCCGGCGCATAACCCAGACGAAAAGCCTTTCTGGTTTCATCCTCAATCTCTCTCTTCTGAAGATACTCGCGCGCCGACGAGCCTTCCGCTTCCCCTTGCTCCAACTGCTGCTCCCACCATTCGAGCGCCCAGGAATTCAGTTCTACAATTTCATCAGCCTCTTTTTTGCGCGTCTCAAACTTCCCATCATCAACCATAACGGGCAACGGCACGCCCGATTTCTCCGCGACAGTCTTCACCGCTTCGGGAAACGATACGCCTTCAATCTCCATCACGACATTGAAGACACTTCCTCCTTTCGAGCATCCAAAACAGTAGAAAATATCTTTCGCCGGGTTCACAGAGAACGATGGGGTCTTCTCACGATGGAACGGGCAGCACGCCATCCAGTTCGCGCCCTTCTTCTTGAGCGTAACGTAGTCGTTGATGATGCGGACTATATCCGCCTGCCGTCTCAGGTCGTCAATGAAAGTCTGCGGGAAGCGCATTTACTCAGGGCTTTCTGATTTTAGTTTGTTAAGAAAATCTGTTGGCGAAAAGACGGGCAGCGTTGCGTTTTTATAATCGTCAAGATTGCGCGTTACAATCGCATCTAACTGGCTTGCCACAGCGCTTGCGTGCTGCACTGCGTCTTCATAGTCGCTAAAGGGTGTGGCAAGTGCTGTAGCGAGAATCGAGTGGTCAATAGGGCAAACGCGCACAGACAATAATAACTCTCTGATAGCCTGTTTAAGGTCACCGCTGGTTCTGGCTTTACGCGCGATGTAGAAGATGTTAATCGGCGTGATGCCGGATATGTATGCTTCAAAAAGACCTTGCTCGTTAAGGTCAAGCAGCTCAGCCGCAATTTTTGCGAAAGGCGCGCGTGCGAGTACAACATCAAGCACCACATCCGTATCGAGCAGAGCGCGCATCAGGAATACTTCTCCAAAAGGTAATCGGCGTAAGCGTCCTTCAATTTTTCGTCCGTGGGTGGCTCACCATCGAACTTGAGAATGCCGTAAAGCCGATGGGAAACAGGGACTCTATTTTCGCCTGAGCCTTCGTTTATCTGTTTAGGCTTCGAAGCCGCATCGGGATTTCTCTCTTGCTTAGAATCCAAGTCTTCCCGCACGCTGCGCGAGATTGTTTCCAGCAACTTCAGCTTCTGCTCAAGCGGAAGCCGCCGGATTTCTTCAATCAGTTGTTCACGTGTCATGGTCATGCTCCTTACATTCTCATTCTATCAAACGCGAGAGCCATCGCACGATGCCAACTATGCCGTCTGAGGTCGTCAATGAAAGTCTGCGGGAAGCGCATCTATTGCTCCGATGATGAACGAGCTATTGATCCGATTGTATACTATCATTATGAGGCAAACGTATGCCGAACCTGTCTTACATTTCTCCTAAAGCTGAAGTGAAAAAGAGTCCGATTCAGGGAAGAGGGCTTTTCGCTATAAAACCTATCGAGAAGGGCGAGGTCGTCTGCGTCAAAGGCGGTTACATCTTTGACCGTCGAACGCTTCTTGAAGTTCAAAAGACATTGGGCGCTGCCGAAATCCAGATCGGCGAAGACCTGTTCATAGGCCCGCTTCGTGAGAACGAAAGAGAAGGCAGCATGATGTTCAGCAACCATTCGTGCGAGCCGAATATAGGCGTGCGAGGCCAGATTGTCTTCGTGGCGATGCGCGACATAGAAGCGGGCGAGGAGTTGACGCACGATTGGGCTACTACGGACGATGATGATTACGAGATGGAGTGTCGCTGCGGTTCTACTAATTGCCGAAAACTAATCACGGGTCAGGACTGGCGCAGGAAGGATTTGCAGGAGAAGTACGAGGGGTATATCTCTTTTTATTTGGTTGATAAAATAGAACGAGATCGTGATTGAAAGTCAGTACAATCTGCTCTTTTCAACTAAGCTGCGAGTATTTGCCTGTCGGGGCGTGCGGTTAAAACCGAGTGTGTGGGATTATTGATTGCTTCCAGGAGCAACCTAAATGCCTCGTCGTACGCTACGGGTTCGGAGAACAGGTAGCCCTGACCGTATTCGCAATTGAGCGCTTTCAGTTGCTCGAACTGTCTCTCTTTCTCAATCCCTTCGGCTACAACATCCATCTCAAGACTGCGCGCAAGAGTGGCTATGGTGCGGACTATCTCTGCGTTCTCGCTGCTTTCGGTCATGCGGCTGACGAACGAGCGATCAATCTTCAGCGTGTTGATGGGGAAGCGGTGCAGGTAGCTCAACGAAGAGTAGCCCGTGCCGAAATCGTCAAGGCTTATCTCGACGTTGAGCGAGCGCAGGCGCATCAGCATATCAACGGCTGTGTCAATGTTCTCCATCACCATGCTCTCGGTTATTTCCAGCTTGAGTCCTTTCGGGTTAACCGCCGTCTCCTTTATTGTCTCTGCGATCTGTTCAACAAGGTCTGGCTGCGAGAACTGGCGGCTGGAAAGGTTCACGCTGAGATTGAAGGATGAGTTATCCGAAAGCTGCTCTTGCCATCGCCGTAACTGCTGGCAGGCTTCTCGCAGCACCCACTTGCCCAGAGGAATTATCAGCCCGTTCTCTTCAGCTACGGGGATGAAATCGAGCGGCGAAATCATTCCGCGCTCAGGGTGCTGCCAGCGCACCAGTGCTTCAAACCCGTGAACCTTTCCTGTTTTTAACTCTACGATTGGCTGGTACTCAAGGAAGAACTCTTGCCGGTCAACTGCGCGGCGCAGGTCTGTCTCCATCTGCAACAGGTTCATCGCGCGGTCGTGCATGGCCTTGTCGAAGACTTCATAACGGTTCTTACCCAGCATCTTCGCGCGGTACATGGCCGTATCCGCGTCGCGCAGTATATCTTCCGCCCTGTCGTACCCGATTGAGCTTGGCGCGATTCCTATGCTCGTCGTGGTGAAGACTTCGTGCCCGCCTATGTTGAAGGGAACGGTGAGTTCACGCTGTATACGCTGCGCTATCTCAATTGCATCGGTTGCGTCCGACAGGTCTTCGAGCAGGATTGTAAATTCATCGCCGCCAAGCCGCGCAACCGTATCGCCGGGGCGCAGGCAGACTTCAAGTCTACGCGCGATGCCGACGAGCAGTTGGTCACCGACCATGTGGCCGAGGCTGTCGTTGATGACCTTGAAGCGGTCAAG
>DATHJK010000259.1:0-8416 GCA_035316225.1 Pyrinomonadaceae bacterium | reverse complement strand
CTTGAGAACGCAGTCGAGCTTGACGTGCTTCATAAATATTTCCCGGTTGACGCCGTGCGCTATTTCTGCCTGCGCGAGATAGTCTTCGGTCAGGACGGCAAGTTCTGGTACGAGGCGCTGATTGACAGGACGAACAGCGATCTAGCAAGCGGGCTTGGTAATCTTCTGAGCCGAACGCTCACGATGATTAATCGCTACTCGGACGGGCGCGTGCCATCGCCTCAGATAAGCGAGGAGCGTTATCTGTCTGCCAAGCGTTCGGGCGTTGACCCTGACCCGCAGTCTCTGGCTTCAGCGCTTGAGCACGCGCGCGACCAGTTCATTCTAAGCTTCGAGGAGTTTGCTTTCAGCCGCGCTATTGAAATGGTCTGGTCAATCATTGCCCGCGTTGACAAGATGATTTCCGATGCGAAGCCCTGGGAGCTTGCAAAGGATGACGCTCAGCGGCAGACGCTGAATGCTGTGCTTTACAGGGGCGCTGAGACGCTGCGCTGGCTTGCAGTCCTGCTGTACCCCGTTATGCCTGAATCGTCGCGGAAAATTTTCGCGCAACTCGGAATCAATTACGACCCGGCGCATATTGATCCTGCGCAATTGCAGTGGGGAACACTGGAAGCGGGAGCAGATATAGGAAAGGTCGCGCCAATATTTCCGCGAATTGATAAAGCAAAGACTATGAGTGAAATTCTGAAAGAGAGCGAAAAGGGCGCGCACGCAACGGAAGCCGATGCAGTGCCAGGTTCACAAGCGGCGGCGCAGACCAGGCCAGAACCGCCCATGAAGGGCGCGACCGAAGCAGATGCCGTTCCGGTAGCTGCTCAAGCTTCACCTGAAGGCGTGACGAGCATGATAGAGATAGGCGACTTCGCACGGATTGATCTGCGTGTGGGGCAAATCATCACAGCCGAGCGCCTGCCAAAGTCTGACAAACTGCTGCGCTTCACTGTGGATGTGGGAGAAGAGAATCCGCGACAGATTTTAGCGGGGATTGCAGAGCATTACGATCCAGAGCAATTAATTGGCCGCAAGATCATAATCGTAGCCAATTTAAAACCCAGAAAGCTCCGCGGCTTTGAATCTCAGGGGATGGTTCTGGCAGCCTCATTCGGTGAAGAAGGAAAGCCGGTGCTGGCAACTTTCACAGAAGACGTTCCGAATGGAGCGAAATTGAAATGAAGGAGTCAGAAGTCAGAATAAAAGCTGTTGAGCAGGTATGAAACTTTAGCCCCTTATCAATCAACCGGGAATGCTTGTCTATATTCTGTCTTCTGACTCCTGACTTCTACAACATGTTCATTGATTCACACGCGCACATTGATGGGGCGGAGTACGACGCGGATCGTGATGAGGTCGTAGCGCGTGCGCGTGAGGCCGGTGTCATTGCGATTCTGAATGTCGGGACGGGCGACCCGCATGGGGGAAACCTCGAAAGGGCAATCGAGGTTGCCGAAAAGTATGAGAATATTTTCGCCTCGGTCGGAGTTCACCCGCACGATGCGCGCCTGTTCGATGAAAGGGCTGAGCGAAAACTTTCTCACCTGCTCGGCGCGAGTCCGCGCATTGTCGCTCTTGGCGAAATCGGGCTTGATTATCACTACGACAATTCGCCGCGAGACATACAGCGCGATGTTTTCCGCAGACAGTTGAGAATGGCGTGCGCCGTTCGATTGCCGGTCATAATTCACTCGCGCGAAGCGGATGAGGATACGGTGGAGATTATCTGTGCGGAACTGAAAGATTACGAGCGCGCTGGCGTGATGCACTGTTTCGGAGGGTCTTGGGCGCTGGCCGAGGCTGCGCTTCAATCAGGATTCATGATTTCATTCTCAGGAACAGTAACGTTCAAGAGCGCCTCGAATTTGCGCGAGGTGGCGAAGCGAGTTCCGCTTGATCGTTTATTGATTGAAACAGACTGCCCGTATCTTTCACCCGTTCCGTTTCGTGGCCGACGCAACGAGCCTGCGCGGGTTGTGGAAGTTGCCCGCTGCCTGGCAGAGCTTCACAGGACTTCCCAGGAAGAAATGGGCTTTTTGACTACACGAAACTTCGAGCGGCTCTTTGGCGTTCAGGTCAGTACCGCGTGAGAGAAGGGATGAGGGATGAGGGCGAAGGGATGAATAAGAATTCAGTGAACAGGTCAACATGCAATTGACTCAACCCATTTCATCCCTCATCCCTCATCCCTCATCCCTTCTCTCACGCGGTACTGACTTGTAGTCGCACTCAAGATAAAGCCCTGATTACATCAGTCTGGATTGAGAGCGCTACTCTGCTTTCACACGTGCGCCGTTTGATGCTATGCTCAATAGCAATGCGAGCAGCATTTTTGATACTTAGCCAGATTAAATTTAATCCTGAACAGAAGGCATAAGAATTTAAGACCACAGGTTATGGCCCAGCAGAACTCTTTCGACATCGTTTCTCAGGTTGATCACGCAGAAATCTCAAACGCAATCAATCAAACCATGAAAGAGGTGCGCCAGCGCTTCGATTTCAAGGGGAGCAAATCGGAAGTCTCTCTGGAAAAGAACGAGCTTGTCTTAAGCGCTGAAGACGAAACGCGCCTCAGAAACATGAATGACATACTGCAACAGAAGCTTGTGCGTCGCGGCGTGCCGCTGAAAGCAATGAGCTACGGGAAGATAGAGCCTGCCGCCGGTGGAACTGTACGCCAGAGAGTTTCCGTTCAAGAAGGAATCCCGCAGGAGAACGCAAAAGAGATAGTGAAATTCATAAAGGATACGAAGAGCAAGGTTCAGGCTTCTATTCAGGGCGATGTGGTACGCATTACGGGGCGAGACCGCGATACGCTTCAAGACGTGATAGCGCGTCTCAAATCGCACGACTTCGGCATCAATATGCAGTACACTAATTATCGTTCTAACTAAGAAAAACATTTCCCATAAAATCAAGATGCAAACATCCAGCCGCAGCATGACTCTTGAAGACCCGCAGGCAATAGCGCGCCGCATCTTCAATCTTATAGCTGCGGAGCTAGCAGAGGTAGAAATCGAATTCGAGCGACAGGCGCGCTCGAACATTCAGGTCATAGCTTATCTGGGCGATTACCTGCGCGCTTCCGGCGGCAAGCGCGTGCGCCCTGCGCTCACGATTCTTTCAAACTTCGCTGTGGGCGGCGATGGCTCTCTCTATAACTCCATACGCATGGCCGCCGTCATGGAATTTCTTCACACGGCGACGCTCGTACATGACGACGTGATTGATAACGCAGAGATGCGCCGGAATCGCCCGTCAATCAACTCGCGCTTCGGCAATCAGACCGCAGTGCTGATGGGCGACTGGCTCTACATGTCTGCGTTTGAGACGAGTCTGGCGGAACGCTCGCTTCCCATCCTGGACATTTTGACGAACATCACGCGCAAGATGACTGAAGGCGAGTTGATGCAGTTGACGCTGATAGGTCGCACGGATTTGACAGAAGAGCAATACTTCGACGTGCTCAAGCGAAAGACAGCATACCTTTTCAGCGCCTGCTGTGAAATCGGCTCGATACTTGGCAGCGCGGACGAGCGGCGTCGTTGCGCACTTCGCGAGTACGGGATGAATCTTGGAGCGGCTTTTCAGCTAGTTGATGACCTGCTGGATTTCACTGCGACCGAGCAGGTGCTGGGCAAAGCCGCCGGCGCTGACCTTATCGAAGGCAAGATGACGTTGCCGCTCATATATTTGTTGCAGGATGCGCCTGAAATGCGCGCTGATGTGCAGACGGTTATGCGCGAAGGGAATTACGAAAAGATTAGACGCGGCGTGTTGCTCGAAGCAGTGGAGAGAACGGGCGCGCTGGAGCGGGCACGCGCTCGCGCCGAAGAATATTCGGAAGCCGCGCGCAAAGCTCTGGACGAACTTCCCGCTTCCGCTTACAATGATGCACTGCGAGCGATACCTGCTTACATCGTCGCTCGCGAGAATTAGAGAGCGCGGATTACCACCTGATCGCTTCATGCCGAACGAAAACTTAATCTCAACACTTGAGCAGAGCCTGCGGCAATCGCGCGCTGCAAGAACGCGACTCGCCGCGCGCCTTGCGGAGCTTGAGGCCGAGGCCGACACGATTCGAGCGGAAATTGCGGAGATGGACATGCTGGCAGGCCAGACCGAAGCAGCCATCTTCCGCCTGCTATCATCCGTGCTTGTGAGCAGCAATGCTGCCTCAGCGCCCATGCCATCGGACGCAGAGCTTGAAGCCGCCATGCGTCACGACTCGTTTCGCTCACAGGTCGCGCCACGTCAAAACCATGTGGCGCAAAGTCCGCAGCCGCGACATCACATTCCGCCATTGCGCGCTGACATAGAAGTAAAAAATGACCGCTTTCGTGATCGCACAATCTCTTACGCCGCTACTATCTTACTGCGCGAAGCCAATGAGCCGCTGCACGTCAACGAAATCTACAATCGTCTTCTGGAAGGCGGCTTCGTCTTTACCGGCAACAACCCAACCATCAGCATAGCCGTCTCCCTTAATCGCAACCGCCGCTTCCGCAAAGTCGCCCCCGGAACATTCGACATGGTGATGCGCGAAGCCTCGCAGGCTATCTGAGCTTAAGGTTGAAGTAGCGCTCAACCGCTCGCTCTACTTCCTACGCGCAAAGCTCTCTCCCGTGAATCCGAAATAGCACGTCGCTCTCAATTCAAAATTGCTACAAGCATCTCTTCCGTGATGCTTGCCGCCCCTTCGTGCGCAAAATAATGGTTTGAATACTTATGAAATAACGGGTAAGGTTTACGAATCCGGGTTTGAGGGAAAATCCATTTGAGGGCAATCGAACGATGCGCGCGATGATACTGGCCGCAGGGTATGGGACGCGTTTGTGGCCTTTGACTGTTGACAGAACAAAGCCTGCTATACCTTTCATGGGTCGCCCGCTGGTTGGTTACGTCGCGGAGTATCTGGCGGGGCAGGGCGTGAGCGAGGTGGTGGTGAACCTGCACCACAGGGGGGAGAGCGTGCGCTCGGCGCTTGGCGACGGAAGCAGCTTCGGTGTCAAGCTGAGTTATGTAGAAGAACCGGAAATTTTGGGAACCAGCGGAGCGCTGGACAACGCCAGAGATTTTCTTGAGAGTGATACTTTCATCGTTGTCAACGGCAAAATAGTTACCGACATTGACCTGCAATCAGCATTGCGCACGCACAAAGAAAGCGATGCGCTTGCGACGCTCGTGCTGAAAGAGAACAGAAAGGGCGAGCGGTTCAGCATGGTTGAGACGCGCGATGGGCTTGTCGCGGGATTCGGAGGAATGCCCGCGTCCGATAACCCAGGTGATGATGCTCGTTCAACTAACGGAGCCTCTGCAAGAGAAGCGTCGAAAGTCCCGCTCATGTTCACAGGGATTCATATTATGGAGCCGCGCATCTTCGACTATATTCCGTGCGGCGTTGCTTCGGATACAGTGATTGATGTCTACCCGAAAGCCATAGCTGGCGGCGAGCGAATCGCTGCGCATGTTGCAGGCGGAACGTGGTACGAGCTTTCTACGATTCAACGCTATCTTGAAATCAGTTTGATAATGCTCGCGCGCGAAGGCAAAGATTCTGTGATGGGAAGGAACTGCGCGGTTCACCCTCAGGCGACCATCGGCGAATCTGTGCTCTGGGATAAGGTGACCGTCGAAGAAGGAGCGACGGCGAAGCGTTGCGTGCTCGGCGATCTGGTCAGAATCGCGCGCGGCGAGATTTTGGAAAACTGCGCTGTGGTTCGCGCGGAACTGGTCGCAGGCCAGGAGCCGCCGAAAAAATCGCTCAAGGGCGTAGTCAGAGGCGAAAATTTTGTAGTGCCTCTGGGGCGATGATACAATCTGAGTTCTATTCAGAAAAGAGATTCGGACATAGAATAGAGTTGATATAGTAACGTTGAGGGGTCGCCCGCAAAAACGCGCAACAACTCTTTTACGCAACTCGCATGAGCCATTCGGCAGGAATAACTTCAAAAGCTTTCGACCTATCGGCACGCGAGCGTCTCTTAAGATTTCTCGCGCCGAAAGGGAGCGTGGATGAAAAGCGCGTCCAGGCGCTTACGCCGGATGCCTCTACGCGCGAATATTTCCGCGTTCCCTGGAACAACTCGACTGCAATCGCAGCCGTCTATCCTGAGCCGTTTGACCCGGAGGTTCATCCCTTTCTTGATGTCACGCGACTCTTCACGGAAGCAAAGCTGCCCGTCCCTGAAATCCTCTCGGTTGACGCACTGCACGGGATCATCCTTCAGGAGGACTTGGGCGACCGACAGTTGCGGCTCTTCTTCGAGGCCGCATCCGAAGAGGAGAGTGAGAGCTATACTGAGCAGGCCATAACTCTCATAGCAGAGATTCAGGCAGCTTCGCGGAAGGCTCACGACCTGCATTCGATTTCAAGTCGTCTAGCATTTGACGAAGCGAAACTCGCGTGGGAGTTGGGCTTTTTCTTCGAGCACTATTTCGTAAGCTTGCGGGGCGAGAAGATGACGCATGGCGAGGCTGCGGAACTGAAAGCGGAGATGAACGACATCGCGGCGGAATTGTCTGCGCGCCCGCGCGTGCTCTGTCATAGAGATTATCATTCGTCCAACCTGATTGTTGACGGGCGCGGTCGTCTGCGAATCATTGATTACCAGGACGCGCGCATGGGGCCTGCGAGTTATGATCTGGTTTCGCTGCTTCTGGATAGATGCACAGAGCCTCCTTCTCTGGCCGAAGTGCGAGCGAATCGTCTCTTCTTTCTTGACGAGAGGCGACGTTTAGGGCTTGAGCAGATTGACCCTGACGAGTTCGCCAGAGAGTTCAGGCTCATGACCGTTCAGAGAAACTTGAAAGCCATAGGAACTTTCTCGTATCAGACGGCTGTGTGCGGGCGCGGCGCTACCTACGCCCAATTTATTCAGCCTATGTTCTTGATCGTACTTCAGGCGGCAGAATGGTTAGGCAGATTCCCGGCCTTGCAGCGCGCAATACGCGCACGCATTGGCGACGAGATAAAAGTCAAACTGGTCAAATCTTAGGAGGCCAATTTCAAATCTTGTAATAACCGCTCAACTCTTTGCGCCTCTTCTTTGCGCCTTTGCGTCTCCAGCGAGAAAAACCGTCTCACGCAAAGACGCAAAGACGCTAAGAAGAGCGCAAAGATTGTCTTAAACCGAGCGGCTACTAAATCAATCTGAGAAACTATTCTAATTGAGAGATCAAGTGAGCAATTATCTATGAATCAGGTTTACATCAACGAATTATCGAAACACGCGGGTGAAGAGGTGACGCTCAAAGGCTGGCTCTACAACCTTCGCTCAAGCGGCAAGCTTCTTTTTCCTCAACTGCGCGACGGAACCGGCATAGTTCAGTGCGTGGTCTTCAAGAAAGCGGTCGAGCCTGAAGTTTGGGACGCGCTCAAAGCTCTGGGGCAGGAATCCGCGTTGATTGTGTGCGGGACGGTTCGCGCAGACGAGCGAGCGCCGGGCGGCTACGAGATTGACGTTACTTCTGCGCAAATCATGCAGGCGGCTCACGATTATCCCATCACTCCGAAAGAGCACGGGACGGAATTTTTGATGGACCATCGCCACCTGTGGCTTCGCTCGCGCCGCCAGCACGCAATACTCAAGGTTCGCGCAACGGTTGTTAAAGCCGTGCGCGATTTTCTCGATGGCGACGGCTTCACGCTCTGCGACGCGCCGATTTTCACGCCAGCCGCGTGCGAAGGGACGACAACGCTCTTCGAGGTTAACTACTTCGATGAAGAGAAAGCTTACCTGACTCAATCCGGCCAGCTTTACAACGAAGCGACCGCCGCCGCATTCGGCAAAGTCTACTGCTTCGGCCCAACTTTCCGCGCAGAGAAGTCGAAAACCAGAAGGCATCTGACAGAATTCTGGATGGTCGAGCCTGAGATGGCCTATGCCACGCTAGACGACGTGATGAATCTTTCGGAAAGATTTCTCTCATACATAGCTTCGCGCGTCCTGGAAGACCGCAAAGAGGAGTTGAAAATTCTTGAGCGCGACACTTCAAAGCTTGAAGCGATCATCCCTCCGTTCCCGCGTCTTCATTATGATGATGCTGTGAAGATGCTTCACGAAGGGCATACGAGCGGCAAGCTTGAGAGCCTGTTCGAGTGGGGCGGAGATTTCGGCGCGCCGGACGAAACATACATCTCAAGCCATTTCGACAAGCCCGTGATGGTTCATCACTATCCGGCAATTGTGAAAGCGTTCTACATGGCGCGCGACACTGAGCGCTCGGAGCTTGCGCTTGGAGTAGACGTGCTCGCGCCTGAAGGCTACGGCGAAGTAATCGGCGGCGGCGAGCGCGCAACGTCGCTGGATTTCCTGCGCGAGCAGATAGCCATACACGAGCTTCCCGAAGAGGCTTTCAACTGGTATCTGGACTTGCGCCGCTACGGGAGCGTTCCGCACGCAGGCTTCGGTATGGGCAT
>DATHJK010000258.1:0-7465 GCA_035316225.1 Pyrinomonadaceae bacterium | reverse complement strand
TGGCTTCGGTTACTCCTTAAAAGTATTTCTGCGTTAAGATCATCACCAGCTAATTCGCCCGCGCTCCTTTACGCGACCGGCTATCCGTTCTCTTCATCATTCGAGTCTCTTTTCTCTTCAATGACACGAGCCTGAACGCGGCGCGATTCCGCCAGTATGCGCACGAAGATTCTGCCGACCGCGCGCTCGTCCAGAGGGCCGCGATTCGCGCGTCGCACATGCATGAGCACTGCGCTCTCGCGCTCTGAATCGCGTAAAGGCAGTTTGCCCGAAACTTTCAGTTCCGCGACTTTCGCCGCGAGCCGCGCGCGTTCGTTCAAAAGCCTCAGCAACTCTTTGTCAACCGCGTCAATCGCCGCGCGCCAGTGCTCAATATTCTCGCCCATAGCCCTACCTCCGTCTGCGCTTTACTGCCAGAGAATCCCTCACGTGATTCGCCAAAATGAAAACCGACCGCGACTCTACATCATTCGGAAGGTCGCGGTCGGCTCTCGTCTAAAACTTTCGCGCTTTGTTCAGCAGATCATAACTTTGTTCATGCGCGCACGCTTTGGCCTGCCTCCCGCCCTCCGTAAGAGTAGCGATAGGTATAAGCGAAATAATAGTATCTCTCTGCGCGCTGCATAGCTCTAATCAACGAAGCGTCTCATCCACAGGCGCTCCCCGCTCGACAGTCAATATATGGGAGCATGAAAAAGCTTGTCAATACTATTTCCAACAAGGGGAGAGATAGTTCATAGTGCCCAGACGAGCAGGAGGCTCTGGCAGAATAGATGAGCCGAGCGTGTGACGGAGTTGGCTCGCCTACAGCTTTTCTTCTTATCTTAAAATCTCAAAACTCTTCAATGCATGCTCCTCAAGCTTGCGGGTAATCTCGTCTCTTCGCGCGGCGTTGACGCCATCGCCTGTGACCTGGGCTTCGCTTGCCCCGAACTGATTCAGGTCTTCATAAAAGACTGCCAGAAGCTCGCTACGGTGGGATTCGTCAACCATGCGAACGAATCGTTGAAAGGCGATTTCACCCGGCAGATGGTAGCCTTTGCTTTCAAGAAACGCAGCGCCGCGCGCAGCGTCCGAATCGGGATATTGCTGGCGGAAGGCCGCTACGTTTCCGAAAGACGTGTCCGTGAGAAATTGCTGTCCGCCGATTGTGACCGATCTGGTCATAGAGTAATTGTAGGTGTGTGTGTTCGACGGCAGGTAGCCCTCGAACTGGAAGAGCAACAGGCGCTTGATGCGATGCTGGCTGTCGGCTTCTACGAAGTAGTGCTGCTCGGCGCGCGCCACGTTGTAGAGTATGAAACTCTGGCCGCCAACGTACCTGTATTTTCTGGAAACTTTAATCCGAATTCGAGGCTGCGCATCCGATGTGAGCGTGTTGCCACTGACATGTCGCAACAATTCATCTTCCGCATTAGCGCCCGCTTGCGTTTGAGCGTGATAGACGACCGGATAGATACACACAGCGGCAAGCAAGCAGGCAAACAAGCTTCCGGAAATCAACGCACGTTTTTTCATATTCATCCTCTTCGGTTGAAACAGAAAGCCAACAATGCTCAGTCTCTACATGAAACCTTATTGCGATCAAGCGCCAGATAATGCCTCTTCAACTTCTCCTTCAGCAGTCTGCTCTGCTTCTCTTTTCTCATCCGGTGCTTCCAACCAGATGGTTGCGAGAGGCGGGATAGTCAGCGCGAATGAGAAGGGTTGACCATGAAATGCGTGCTCTTCGGCCTCGAACTCCGCGGGGTTCAGCACGTTGCTGCCTCCGAAATTTTGTGCGTCTGTGTTCAGGATTTCTCTGTAGATGCCTGGGCGAGGCAGGCCAACGCGGTAGCTGCGTCGCACGACCGGGGAAAAGTTTGAGACGCAAACTATCACCCGTCCTGATGCGGGCGCGATGCGCAGGAAGGCTATGGTGTTCTCAGGTGCGTTACTGGCATCAATCCACTGGAAGCCCGCAGGAGTGTCATCGCCTTCCCAGAACGCTGAGTTTCCCACGTAGACTCTGTTCAACTCGCGCACCATGTCGTGAAGGCCGCGATGGAAGTTTTCATTCAGAAGATGCCAGTCAAGACTTCGCTCTTCGCTCCACTCTCGCCACTGGCCGAATTCGCCGCCCATGAAGAGAAGTTTCTTGCCGGGATGCGCCCACATGTAGGCCAGTAGAGCGCGAAGGTTTGCGAATCGTTGCCACAAATCGCCCGGCATCTTATTTATCAAAGAACCTTTCATGTGAACCACTTCGTCGTGCGAGAAAGGGAGTATGAAATGCTCGCTCCATGCGTACCAGATGCCGAAAGTGAGTTTGTCATGATGATAAAGACGATGCACAGGGTCTTTCTTAAAATATTCGAGCGTGTCGTGCATCCATCCCATGTTCCACTTGAAATCGAATCCGAGTCCGCCCGCGTAAACGGGTCGGCTCACACCCGGCCACGCGGTCGATTCTTCAGCCACCATCATCACGCCACGATGCCGCGCGTGAATTATCTCGTTCAACTCTTTCAAGAGTTCTATCGCCTCTATGTTTTCTCGCCCGCCGTACTTATTGGGAATCCACTGCCCCGCATCGCGGCTGTAATCCAGGTAGAGCATGGAAGCGACCGCATCAACGCGAAGCCCGTCAATGTGAAACTCGTCAACCCAGTAGAGCGCGTTCGCTATCAGAAAATTTCTGACTTCGTTACGCCCGTAGTTGAAGATGTATGTGCCCCAGTCCGGGTGCTCGCCCTGTCGCGGGTCTGCGTGCTCGTAAATGGCGAAACCGTCGAAGCGCCCCAGCGCGTAGGCATCTTTCGGAAAGTGTGCGGGAACCCAATCCATGATGACGCCAAGCCCGCGCCCGTGCAGGTAGTCAACCAGGTAGCGAAAATCATCCGGCGTCCCGTAGCGCGCCGACGGCGCATAATAGTTTCCGACCTGATAACCCCACGAGCCGCCGTATGGATGCTCTTTGAGCGGCATGAACTCTACATGCGTGAAGCCCATCTCCGTGACATAATCTGCTAGCGGCGCGGCTATCTCGCGGTAAGTGAGCGGACGATTCTCTTCTTCGGCAACGCGCCGCCATGAACCCAGGTGAGCTTCATAAATCGAGAGCGGCTCTTTCTGATGCTCGCTTCTTTCGCGCTTCCCGATCCATTCTTCATCATTGAATGAGTATGCTCGCTCGAAGACTACGGAAGATGTGGCGGGCGGAACTTCTGTGTAGAAGGCGTAAGGATCAGCTTTCAGGAAAGGCAGTCCGCGCGCCGGGTGAATCTCGAACTTGTAGAGAGCGCCCGCAGACAAATCGGGCACGAAAATCTCCCACACGCCGGACGCCCCCAGCAGGCGCATCTGATGCAATCTTCCGTCCCATGAATTGAAATCCCCCACGACGCTCACGCCCCGCGCGTGCGGTGCCCACACTGCAAACGAAACGCCGTCAATGCCATTTATCTCGCTCATGTGAGCGCCCAGCTTCTCGTAAATCTTTTCGTGATGCCCCTCGCCAAAAAGGTGCAGGTCGAATTCGCTCACCGTCGGCAGAAACGAATATGGGTCGCGCTGCGTGAAGACGTTGCCATCGCCGTAGTGAGCTTCTAAGCGATAAGGGAAGACTTCGTTGCGGTCTGCCACGTGAAGCTCGAAGAAACCGGACGGGTGCGATTGCATCATCTCGCGCGGCTCGTCCCCGTCAATGAGAAGATTTACGCGAACGGCGTCTGGACGAAGCGCGCGTACGATGACTCCCTGCGATAACGTGTGCGCTCCCAGGATTGAATGCGGGCTGCCATGCGAGCAGGAGAGCAAACGGCCAAGCTCTTCGTCGGAAACTGTCGGGTAGCTAATCTCAACGCTCTGGCTTGCTTCTTCGGCTTCAATCTTTTTTCGCTTGGATGCAGAGCGCAAACGCCTTTTCTTTGGCTCAGTTGCCGCGCCTGCTTCGTTTCCGGCAGACTCGCTATCAGCGCGCGTTAAACCCTCTGAGACTGTAGTCTCAACAACCTCAGGTGAACTTTTTTTCCTTCCCGCCGGTTTTCGACTCATCTAAGCGTGACCTCGAACTATTGCGTGCAACTAAACATCAGGTCAGTAACGCCTGCTTAAGCCGGGCGGGGAGCAGAAGGGATGAAGGATGAGGGCGAAGGGATGAATAAGAAGGAGTGATAGCGTCAACACGCAATTAGCTCAACCCTTTTCATCCCTCATCCTTCATCCCTCATCCCTTCTTTCATCCCTTCTATCAGGCGGTACTGACCTTTCTTTATTCAGGAGACACGAATTGTACTCGCAGCGCCAACAGCGTGTCATCCCCATTTTCATTTGATCTGTCGAGTGTTACCTGATTTCAGCCATCGCGCTGTTTGAATTTCCAGTGACACCACCCTGATAAGCGTGTAAATTACCGCAGATTATGTCGGGCAGTTCTCCTTTAACAGTTCTGGTCGTGGAAGATTACGAAGACTCAAGATGCCTTTGGAGAGTTGCGCTGGAGGAGCGCGGCTACAGGGTATTGGAGGCTGCGGACGGGCGCGAGGCTGTGAAGGTCGCGCTGCGCGAGCGTCCGGAAATTATATTGATGGATTTGACGCTTCCCGTCATGGACGGTCTTGCGGCAACGAGGCGCATAAGGCAGACGCCGAAGACAAGAGGCGCGCTCATTGTGGCCGTCACTGCGCACCATGAATCGAATTATCGCAAGCAGGCGCTCGATGCCGGATGCGACGCTTACGTTACCAAGCCCATTGACTTCGACTGGCTCAACGACCTGCCGGGCCAACTCCTGCCAAAGGATTCGGAATAGAGAACGCGGAATGCAAACCTCTTATCTTCATAACAGCATGGCTTTCATGCTCACATCTGCGCTCTCAAACCGTTGAGAAGCTCACGCGCTCGCACGGCCTCATGGCTTCGCGGGTAGTTTCTCAGAATCTCGCGCCAGCTCATCCCATCATAGTGAAACTGTTTTGTCGCGCGGTCGAAAGTGAAAGACACGCCCTGACGACGGTAGCGATCAAGCCCGCTGTAATTCATGAAATAGGTGAAGGCTGGCGCGCCTCCTGCCTCTATCTCCTGCTCGTCCAATCTTCGCTGTGCCTCATGCGAGAGGCGCGCGGCAGCAGCTTCAGCCGCCTCGCCCAACAGTAGAAGAACCTGCGGTTGCAGAGGCGATCTGGGGAACATGTCAAGGAAGATACGCGCGCGAGCTATTCGCTCGAAATCATCTGAAGCCAGTATAAGCCGCAGGATGCGCTCGCCTTCGCCAACGCGCCCCGGCGCGGCCAGAGCCTCCGCCTGCACCCAGCCGCCCGTGCGCCTTGTCACGCTCACGCGATAGAAGGTCACGCCGTCGTCAGAGCGTTTCATGCCCGTGATTGCAACTGCACGCCCACGACTCATTCTCTGAAGAAGCGTCGCGGAAAGGCTCGGCGCGTCGCGCAAAGCAGCAAGTCTTTCGTCAATCACTACAGCCGTGCGGCCAGGCAAAACAGCGCGCCGTCTCTTTGCGGATGCAGTCTCCACGGAACAGAGCAAGCAGATTAGGATAGAGAGCGCGATGGTTGAAACCGTTTTAGAGTTTGATAGATGCGATCTACAGGTTGAGAACGATGAGAGAGCAGCAGACATTTTTGCCTCCTTTGAGTGGGCATGAGGTTAATGAGGGCAACTCGTTTTCGCGCCTGAAAGTTTTTTTCGGTAGAAAACTTTCAGCGAGGTGTGCGTCTGCGAGTCGCAGTAAAAGAGGTTGAAGGTTTCACGCGCGCTTCGGCTGCCAGAACTTTCTGCGAAATGCCAGCGTGATGAAAATGGCAGATTGCCAGAGCAAGAGCATCCGCAGCATCGTGTGGCTGCGGGGCTTCTCGCAGATTCAGTAGCACGCGCACCATCTCCTGCACCTGATGCTTCTCCGCATTGCCGTAGCCCACTACAGTCTGCTTCACCAGACGCGGGCTGTATTCAGAAATCTCCAGACCGGCTCGCTCCGCAACCAGCAGCGCCACGCCGCGCACCTGTCCCAGTTTCAGCGCGACCTTAACATTCGTCGCGTAAAAGGCTTCTTCAATCGAGCACGCATCAGGATTGAGCCGAGCGATCACCTCTTCCAGCCCCTCGCTTATCTTCAGGAGCCGCGCCGAAAACCTCTCGCGCGGGCTGGCCTTAACAGTCCCGTACTCTACAAGATTGTAGCGACGCCCATCGCCCTCGACCACGCCCCAGCCCGTAGTCTCGCTCCCCGGATCAATTCCCAATACGCGCATGGCAATAAGATTAAGCGTTCTTCAATAGTTTCTCAAGAACAATGTTAGAACATGATTAAGGATAGTTAGCGCCGGTTGCTGTAATAAATTTTCATAACACTTACGACTGCCTTTTAAGCCATTGCCATGTCAGCTTCCGAGATGTCGAAATTGGCAGAGACCTTTTGAACGTCGTCGTGGTCTTCCAGAGATTCCATTAACTTCAGCATCTGGCGCGCGTCCTGGCCTTCCAGCTTAACGTATGTTTGCGGAATCATCTCGACTTCTGCGACATGCGGCTCGATGCCTGCGCCTTTGACCGCCGTCAACACTGCATCGAAGTTTTCGGGCGCGGTGATTATCTCGAAATTGTCCTCATCGTCGCGCAGGTCGTCAGCGCCCGCGTCCAGCACCAGTTCAAGCAGATCATCTTCCGACTTGTCCGCCCTGCTAACGACGATGTACCCCTTCTTGTCGAACATGTGGCGCACAGCGCCGCTTGTGCCAAGGTTGCCGCCGTTTTTCGAGAAGATGTGGCGAATCTCCGCGACCGTGCGGTTGCGATTATCCGTCACAGAATCAACCATGACAGCCACGCCGCTCGGCCCGTAGCCCTCATAGGTTATCTCCTCATATGACACACCCTCTTCAGCGCCTGTGCCGCGACGTATCGCGCGATCAATCGTGTCGTTCGGCATGTTCGCGCCCTTAGCGTCCGATACGGCCTTGCGAAGCCGCGCGTTTGCGTTCACGTCGCCGCCCCCTGTACGAGCCGCGACCTGAATCTCTTTGATTAACTTGGTGAAAAGTTTTCCGCGCTTCGCATCCAGCGCGCCCTTTTTATGCTTAATACTGTGCCACTTGGAATGTCCTGACATTGATTATGATCTTCCTCTAGAAAGTTCTATTAATCGTAGGCGGGCATGGAATATATCACGCGCTTTTCGCAGCAAGCAACAGCGGCTCACTGCGAGTAGCGGGGCGATAGTGCATTGCTAATAAATTTGAGCCAATGATTATGCGGCCTCTGCATGCAAGCAACGGGCTATGCTCCTAATATATCACTGCGCGCTCATTATATTTGTAAGCTTCGCGCTGCTGCCGCCACTGACGCGAACTTGCTTGAGCTTACTCGTCTGCCCGCTCCTGATTTCGACCGCACGAACGGGAACGTCGAAGTATCGCGCGAGCGTGCGAATCAACTCTCGGTTTGCCGCGCCCTCGACCGGAGGAGCGGC
>DATHJK010000257.1:0-16266 GCA_035316225.1 Pyrinomonadaceae bacterium | reverse complement strand
TTCAGCCTGATCGAGCGCGTCCATGCCAGCAATCGCCTGAGCTATAACTTCATTAACATTCTCTACAGCTTTAAGCACGCCCTTGCCGCCGTAACGCTTCTTGTCGCCGTCGCGCAACTCTACGGCCTCGTGCTCGCCCGTAGAAGCGCCGCTCGGCACGGCAGCGCGCCCCACCTCGCCGCCAATCAAAACCACTTCCGCCTCGACCGTAGGGTTGCCGCGTGAATCCAGAATCTCGCGCGCCCAGACCTGCTCAATCAAGCTCATGAAAAAAATTCTCCGTCAGATGGTTTCAGGAAATTTAACGCGCAACTTTACCATCTAAGAAAGTAAAAAGGGAGAAGGCAAAAGCTCGGACAGAAGCTTTATGAAGACTAATGGCTTCCTCCTTACCTTTGCCTTTTCCCTTAATCCGCTGCTGCGCTGTTGGTCTCGGTTTCATCTTCGGCTAACTCTACGCTTTCGTGGCGCTCCAGCCGGACGCGGACTATGCGGCGGCGGTCAAGGCGCTCTATGTGGAAGAGCAGGCCATCGTAGCGCACGACCTCGCCTGGCTGTAGGACGCGCCCCGCCTCGTTCATCAGGAATCCGGCGATTGTCGTGTAGGCTTCGGATTCGGGCAGAGAGAGGTTCAAGCGGCGATTGAGGTCGCGCACGGCCAGGCCGCCGTCGAGCATGAAACTTCCATCGCGCTCTTCGGTGATCTGCTCGTTGACCTCTTCGTCGTGCTCGTCTGAGATGTCGCCTACAATCTCTTCCAGCAGGTCTTCCAGAGTGATGATGCCTTCTATGCCGCCGTGCTCGTCAACGACGAAACCGAAATGCGTCTTGGCCTTGCGCATCTGCGTGAGCACGTCTTCCAGCCTGGCCGTGTCAACGACGTAAAGCGGCGCTTGCAGCACGAGTTCGAGCCGGAATTTTTCGGGCTTCAAAAGATAAGGCATCACGTCTTTGCTATGCACGAAGCCTACGGCATTATCCATGGAACCGCGAAAGACGGGCAATCTGGAGTAGCCGTATTGCTCGAAGGCTTTCACAATCTGTTCTAGCGAGCAATCGTCGGAGATGGATGCTATCTGCATGCGCGGAACCATCGCCTCACGAACTAAGGTGTCGGAGAACTGGAAGACGCGGTTAATCAAACGCCGCTCTTCGTGGCGCAGGTGACCGCTCTCTACGGAGATGTCAACAAGCTGTTGCAGCTCTGCTTCGGTGTAGACCGCAGTGTGTTCGAGCGAAGATTTAAGCCCCAGCAAGTGACCCAGACCGGTCCCGGTCTTGTTGAAGACCCAGATCGCAGGGCGGAAAACTTTGGCGAAAAGTTCTAACGGCGGCGCAGCTACAAGCGCAAGCGCTTCCGCGCGCTCCAGCGCAGCCATCTTCGGCATCAACTCGCCGAGTACTATGTGCAGGAAGGTGATTACTAAAAACGCGATTGCTATAGCCACGCCGTGCGCGACGTAATTGGCTGTGCCGGCGGTGGTGATGCGGTCGGCAAGTGGAGTGAGCAGCGCCGCCAGAGTCGGTTCACCCACCCAGCCCAGAGCGAGCGAGGCGAGCGTGACGCCTAGCTGCGTGGCAGAGATGAAAACTGTAGGCTCGCTCAGCAATCGCAGTGCGGCGCGCGCAGCCTTGCTTCCCGCTTCAGCCCGCGCCTCAAGGCGTGTGCGCCGAACCGTGACGAGCGCGAACTCCGAGCAAACGAAGTAGCCGTTTGCGCAGACGAGCAGCAGCACAGCCGCAAGCTTCCAGATTGCGCTTCCAAACGAGACAGGAAGCGCGGTCTCGTCCAACAGGATGCTCAGGAAATAACTCGCAGGTTCGTCCATCTTCGTCTTAAAGTAGGGTTATCCTTTAGCCCCTATTTTAAGCCCTTCCAGCGCATTCAGCCTAGCCGCCCGAATTGGCCTGTGACATATTTTGTGGCGCGCGCCTCTTTTCTTTGAGGCTAACAGCCCTTTCATCGTCAAGTTGATACGGCATCGGCCAGACTAATTTTAAGTACGTGCTCGTAATGCTGCGTCGTCCTTAGACTAGCACGGCCCTGTAGCTCTTGACCTTACGCCACTCTCACCGAACCGGGTTGCGAAAGTATCGCGCAGGTCGTGAAAGATCAGGACGGTTCGGAGCATCTTTACCATAAACTATCCTGTGCATACTCACACTTATTTAGAAAGCTCACAGCGTTTATGGAACCGAAATGCCCTCTACTTAATCACCAGACCGACGAGGTTACAGAAGATAAGTCCCATCATGGAATCAGAATAATATTGGTCCGAGATTGAAAGTGAAAGCGGCGGATGCCTTTGGAGACACCCGCCGCTCATCCTTCTCTCAATTAAGAAGAGTGGCTCGGTCAACGTCCTCACCTTTAGTCAACGCGCGCGTGCCAGTACATTCAGCACCTGCCTTTTAATTGCTCGGCATTCTACTGGCCTCAGGCTATTTATAAAATAACCACAGACAAATAAAAGCCTGTATGTTACGCGGCCTCTAGTGTGTGTCGATTCGTATGGTGCAATTTCCGTTGTCGGGTGCCGTGAACTGATGCACCTGGCCTGTATTGTTGTCGGTGATTTCCACCCTCATTATCTTCTTCTGCTTGTGGGAATGCCTCCCGTTGCTTCCCTCAAAGATCGTATGGTCAAACTCTATATGAACCGATCCTCCGCCGCTGATGATAATGGGGCTGTCGCTTATAGAGCGCATGAAAGAACCTCCCGATGTAGAGTATGTATTTTAGAGGCAGGCTTAAAGGCAGCCAGCCCGAAGTGGTGCGCATTCTACCACTTTGCTGCTTCTTGTAAAGAAGATTCAGAAATAGGTAGTGTGTCAATTTCAAATTAGAGCGCCGATAAATATTGGCTTAGAATCTCAAACTGACCCAACAGGCAGAATTTGGTTGACTGTCCGCGCAATTTGGCGTAGAAACCAGCCGCTACACATATTCCCCTTTGCAGGAGTTATAGATTATGAGGCGAATGCTTTTGTGCGCAACGCTGTTGCTGGCAGCGACGGCGTGTACCGCGCCGGGGCCAGCTAACACCAACGTGACAACGAACGCTAATACTGCTGCCACGCCGAAGGCCGCAGCCGTTTCCGATTCAGATGCGATAGCCCAGGAGCAGAAGGTCTGGGACGCAATCAAGAACAAGAACTTTGACGGCTTCGCAGCCTTTCTGGACGAGCAGCAAGTCGAGGTTACCGACACAGGAGTCAATAACAAGGCTGCGACGGTCAACGACGTTAAGAAGCTGGTTGTGACCGATATGACGTTTGCCGACTGGAAGGTCATACACGCGAACACAGATGCTTACGTCATAACGTACACAGCGACTTTGAAGGGGTCGTATGATGGGCACGACTTCCCATTATCTTCGGCCCGCGCAAGCTCCGCATGGGTCAGCCGTAACGGCAAGTGGATGGCAATTTACCACCAGCAGAGCGATGTCAAGCCGCCTATGGCGACGCCCTCGCCCACTGGATCGCCCGCCGCGAGTCCGAGCGCATCGCCTTCTGCGAGCACGGCTGCTAGCGCATCGCCTTCGCCCGCAACAGACCCGAACGCGCTTGAGAATCAGGTATGGGATGCTATCAAGCGCAGAGACTACACGGCTTTCTCGGCTTTTCTTGCCGATGACTTTATAGAAGTTGAGCCTGACGGCGTATACGATAAGGCCGCGTCTGTCAAAGCCCTTATGTCAGTTGATTTGAGTAAATTCACGCTGAGCGATTTTCAGGTGACGAGGATAGACGACGACGCATCGCTCATCACTTACGTTGTACATCCGCCATCTCCTTCCACAGATACCGAGCGACACAGCACCATATGGGTCAAGCGCGGCGGCAAGTGGCTGGCAGTCTTTCATCAGGGCACGCCGCAGTCGCATGCTCCGATGGTTAATTAACCGAGTCGGAAAATTCTGCCGAAGGACGGCAAGCTCTAACTGATTCGCCGCCCTTCATCTCGCCGTTCACTCGATAGTGTGTACGACAGAGCGTGAGATACACGAAGGACTAGAAGCGCGCTGACGCTATAAAGAGGCGCGCGGCTTGATGGGCGTAGAAGTTTTTCGATGAGAAATCGTCCGGTCAGTGACCGGCTGCCGCACCGGCTGCGCGTACGCGAGCGGGGCGATGCTCATGTTTCTCGCAGGCGCGTGCGAGTGCCTGGTCAACGCGCGGCTCTACGTTACATTCGGGTTGTCGGCAGACGGCTGCCAATTCCGATACGACCAGATAGCGCGAGCGCTCAAGCATTCTTTGCTCGCGGAAAGAGAGCGGCTTGAAGCGGCTCAGGTAAGTGAGATTCTTCAAAACGTCTGCGACCTCGAAGATGTCGCCGGTGCGCATCTTTTCGGTGAACTCTTTGAAGCGGTCTTTCCAGTCATTGGCGGGGGCGGAGAAATCGTCCGAGAGATTCCTGAGCAGCATCTCGCACTCGCCCGACGTGATCGGATGGCGTAATCCCACTTCCGATGCGTTTGCTACGGGGACAAGCACGAGAGAGTTCGTAGCTGCTAGACGGAGCGTATAGAAGGGGAGCGAATTGTTTCCGATCTGTTTCTGCTCTATCTGCTCGATGGTTCCGATTCCGTGGTTGGGGTAAACGACTTTCTGGCCGACCTTAAAGCCTACCATAACTCCTCCATCGGTTTTGCAAAAAACGAATTAGACTGCGCCGCACGCGCGGGTCTAGGGGGGATAACCCTTTGTGGTCTTTGACGCGACGCAGGAAACAGCGTCGGGCATATTCTGAATTCTCACAAAAGTGTAACAAGCCCTCTTACGAAGCGTCAAGCTTTGCTGGCGAGAGAGGTGAACGAAAGGGTGATGGAAGAGCAATTATAAGTGATGAGTGATGAGTGATGAGTGATGAGAAAGAACCAAAAGCTTTTCTCTTATCACTTATCACTTATTACTTATCACTTATAATTGCTTTTCATGTTTCGCCGTTTGCTTGTAAAATGATTCTGCCTCTACATGCCGTGAGGATTCGATTGACTGCTCGAACTGCGAGCGACAGGTTGCGCCCTGAATTTTTCTGGAAATCATTATGGCCCTACTGAAGATCACTGACGCTAGCGGGCGTCAATGGCAATACCCCTTGAACCCTAAAGCGGTTTGCACAATCGGGCGCGCGCCCGATAACTGCGTGGTGCTGGACGACCCCCGCGCTTCGCGCCACCACGCGCACATCACCGCAGAGGAAGGCACGTTCACAATCATCGACGGCGTTGTCGTGGGCGGTCAGGTAAAGCGCAGCGCCAACAAGGTTCTTATCAACGGCGAGCCTAGATTGAGCCAGGAACTCAAGGACGGCGACCGCGTTACCATAGGCGCGAGCAGCATGCGATTTGAGCAGCCTGCGCAGGAGCGCGCCACAGATATGCGCTACGACGATAAGCCGCTGGGACACACGCAACTGCTCATCTCCGCAAATGACGTGATGTCAACGGTGCTCAAAAAGCCGACCACAACTACCTCCGGCATCATGGCGCGCGACAAAGAGCTTGAAGCGTTGCAGCGCAAGGCCAACATACTGGCCGAGCTTTACGAGATGAGCAAGACCTTAGGCTCCGTCTTCGACCTCGAAAAAATCTTCGACAAAGCGTGCGACATAATCTTCCGCGTCACGCCCGCCGACCGCGTTGTGGCGCTGCTGGCGGAAACCACTTCGGACGGCAACCAGGATGATGTGCCGCTTCACCCCATAGCCATGCGAACGCGCGACGAGAAGCTTGAGGCGCATGCAAAACGTTTGACCATTGGCCGCACTATCACGAGGAAAGTGATGAAGGATCGCGTGGCGCTGCTCTCGCAGGACGCAGCCGCGGACGAAGAGTTTGCCAGCGTTGAGTCAATCGTCATGCAGGGCGTGCGCTCGACTATATGCGCCCCGCTCATTGCGGAATCGGGCGTTCACGGCGCGCTCTACGCGGATCGTCTGGATCAATTCGCCTCCTTCCGATCTGATGACCTTGAACTGGTCACGGCAGTGGCAGCGCAAACCGCAGTTGCCGTCGAAAACGTGCGCACTCACGAGCGCCTTGCGCGCGAAGAGGTTGCGCGCGCCAACTACGGTCGCTTCCTGCCAGAATACGTTGTGAAGCAGATGCTGGAAAATCCGGAGTCGTTCAAGCTCGGCGGAGTGAATCAGACCATCACTGTGCTCTTCGCAGACATACGCGGCTTCACAAGGCTTTCAGAGTACGCGCAGCCCGAAAAGGTCGTGCAGCTTCTCAACAAATATTTCACTGCTATGACCGACATCATCTTCGCGCATGGCGGAACGCTCGATAAATTCTTAGGCGACGGATTGATGGCGCTCTTCGGCGCTCCGACCGCAACGCCGCAGGATGCTTCAAACGCGCTGGATGCGGCGGTCGCCATGCAGCGCCGAGTGCTGGCAATCAACGACGACCTGCGCATCGAAGGGCTGCCGGAAGTCGCCATAGGTATAGGGCTTCACACAGGCGTTGCGACAGTCGGCTACATCGGCAGCGAGCGCCGCTCGGAATACACCGCGATTGGCGACACAGTGAACACCGCCTCGCGACTTGAGAAGAACTCGCAGGGCGGGCAGATACTGATTAGCGAGGCGACAGCCACAGAAGCGAAGACCGGTTACCCTCTGACGCCGCGCGCTCCTATCTCGGTCAAAAATCGCGTGCAGCCCGTCCCGCTCTTCGAGGTCGAGTGGCAGCAAGGCACCAGCTCGCACGACGAGCAGTAGGGAAGAGTAAGCGAGTTTGAAAGTAAAGTAATTTGTGATGGGTGACAGCTTGAGCCGCTCATCACTATTTTTTTATGGGTGTATCGAAGTTTTTCAGAAAACAGATTCTGGTCGCGCGCGTCTACGGCATTCCTGTGCGTATTGATTACCGCTGGTTCGTGGTCTTCGGGTTGAGCGTGTGGCTGATAGGGCACAGCTTGCAGTTAGGGCCGCACCGATTCAGCACTATGATGTTACCGGCGCTGGACCTGATGACAGCGTGGGTGGTGGGCGTTATCACGACGCTGCTGCTCTTCCTCTCTGTCTTCGGCCACGAGCTATCGCACGCTCTGATGGGTCGAGCGGAGGGAATAGAGATTGAAGAGATAGTCCTTCATCCTTTCGGCGGATTCACACGATTGAAACGCGAGGCGGATAACCCGCGCGCGGAGTTTCGCATAGCCATAGCAGGCCCTGCGGCCAGCTTCCTCTTTGGCGTGCTCGCGTTCGTCGCAGCCTACGCCGCCTCCGTCAATCACTTCAAAATCGCTGCGGCTGTCTTCTCTCTGGTTGGCTCAGGCAACATTCTGCTTGCCGTTTTCAACCTCTTCCCAGGCTATCCGCTTGACGGCGGGCGCGTACTTCGCGCACTGCTCTGGCGAAGCAGCGGCAACATAGTCGTAGCCACGCGCGTCGCAGGGTTCTGCGGCATCTTCATCGCAGCCACGCTTATCATCTTCGGCATCTACATGGCGTTCACGTTCGCGCGTCTCACAGGATTGTGGGCTGTGCTCGTAGGACTGTTCCTGCTAGATGCGGCTATCAGAGTTGTCAGCCACTCGAGCCGACCGAAGCAGGGAGTCGTGGCCGACGCCATGGGCGCGCCCGTTTCGATTGAGCCTGACGTGTTGATGAGCCATTTCGTTGACCAGATTCTGCCTATGTACCGCCAGACAAGTTTCCCGGTCGCGCACGACCGCAGGCTTCACGGAATGCTCACGCTCGCAGACCTGAAAAAGATTCCACGCGAGAGATGGCGCAACACGCGGGCGCGCGACATCATGCGACCCATAGGCCAGATGCTCTTCGTAGAACAGGACGTGACGCTGGCCTACGCAGACGACCTCATGCGACGCAACGGCATAGGCGCGCTAGCCATCGTTGACAACGCAGGTCAACTGGTCGGCTTTCTTCAGCAAGGCGTGAGAAAGAAAGTTCGCAAGAAGAAGGTTCAGAAACAGAAAGTCGAAAACCCGAAGCCGCTGGGTCTGTAAAATTAATGTGGAGTTCGATATATGAATAGAGCGCGTATGCCTTTTCATATATCGAACTCCACATTAATTTTAGACCGGTTTAATTCTATCTCCCTTCGCATTGCCTCTACACCCTGTTTTCCTTCATAATCCATACGGAGCATCGTTTCACGGGGTAGGGGGAGACTGTAGATGCTGACAGTCATCGGCGCGCTCTTTGCCAACTGTCTTATTGCTGTCCTGAAGTTCGTGGCTGCCATCATGACGGGTTCGTCTGGAATGATGGCAGAGGCGCTGCACTCTGTAGCCGATACGGCGAACCAGATTTTTCTGCTGCTGGGATTGCGCTTCTACAAAAAGCCGCCCTCGCGGCGTCACCCGTTCGGCTACGGCAAGGAACGCTTCTTCTGGTCTTTCATTGCAGCCGTTTTCATCTTCGGCGTCGGCGCGACCTACGCGATGTACGAAGGGATTCAGAAGCTCTCGCACCCGCACGCGCCCCAACGATTGGCTATAGCCTACTGGGTGCTAGCCATCTCCTTTCTGCTCGAAAGCGCGTCCATAGGGATTGCGATTCGGGAGGAGTTGAAGGAGGCGCGCCAGGAAGGGATGACGTTCTTTGAGTATCTGCGCGAGTCTAAAGACCCTACTGCGAAGACTGTTATCTTTGAAGACGCTGCGGCTCTGATCGGCATCGTCATCGCCGCCGCCGGACTTTATTTGACCGAGCATCATGTGGGACCTGGGAGCGGAGCTTTCTGGGACGGCGCGGCTTCCATGTTAATCGGACTGGTGCTCGCAGTGGTCGCTTTCGCACTCGCGCAAAGTTCCCGCGCGCTTTTGATAGGCGAGGCCGCGACGCCAAAAACTGTTGCGCGAATCAAAAAGGCGATTCAAAATCACGAGAACGTTGAAGAAGTGGTTGAGCTTTTGACTATGCATCTTGCGCCGAAACAGATTCTCGTCAACGCGCACATAAACCTGCGCAATAATCTGACGACGCAGGATATTGAGAAGACCATAGGCGAGATAGAGGGCGCTATCTACGAGACGGAGCCGAAGGTGGACGAGATTTTTCTTGAGACTGCGCCGCCGAGCAATCATGCGAAGAAGCATAGACGCGCCAAAAGAGTCGCGGGAAGCGGAAACTGAAGGCTGATTTTCGATTTGCGATTTTGGATTGAATGCTTTACGAAAGTTGATGTCCGAAATGCTAAAACTCAATCTTCCGACATACAATCTTAAAATCGAAAATCTAGAATCGAAGATAGAAGATAGAAGATGCTGCTTCTATTGCCATACACGGAACACTTAGGAAGGCTAGGCGAGCCGCGAAACCTCGCGGACATAGCGCTGGTCTTTCTCATCGTGTACGGCATACTGAAGCTGGTTAGGGGAACACGTGCAGCGCCTATGGCCGCCGGGTTAGCGGCCTTCTCGCTTCTCTACTGGATAGCGGTCAATCAGGAATTAACCACGCTCGAATTCGTCCTGCGCGGCGGCCTGCTCTACATAGGCGTAGCCATCGTCGTTCTCTTCCAATCGGAAATCCGCCAGGCTTTAACTTCATTCGGCAATCGCGTAAGAATGCCTTTCACTCGCCGCCACCGTGGGCAATTCGGCGAGGGCGTTTACGACGAGATAGTTCTGGCCGCAACCACGCTCGCTTCCACGAAGACTGGCGCGCTGATTGTGATTGAGCGCGGCGTAGGCTTGAAGAACGTAACGGATGGAGGCGTCAAGCTCGAAGCCGAACTCAGTTACGACCTGCTCGTGACGATATTTAACCCGACCACGCCTCTGCACGACGGGGCCGTAGTCGTTCGCAGGCATCGTATAGCAGCCGCAGCCTGCTTCCTGCCGCTCACGCTCAATCCGCGACTGTCGAAAGATTTGGGCACACGCCACCGCGCTGCCATCGGCATCACTGAAGACACGGACGCGGTGGCCGTAGTTGTTTCAGAAGAGACAGGATTGATCTCTTTCGTGCAGGGTGGGCAGATAAGGCGCGGGCTTGATGCTACAAAACTGCGCGCGGCGATATTCGAGGCGCTTGAAGCTCCTCGCGCCAGAGCGGATGAAGGGCGAGCTGCTGTTGCGACTATGCCCGTCAAGACAGACGACACGGAAGACGCGCTCGGAGTCAGAGTCACGGACATCTGACCTCAAGAATTTTTCTCAACACAATTTTCAACGAATGCCGTTTAGCGATTTTAAGAAGGATTTGCAGGGTGTACGTGTAGCGCCGAGACGCAGCGTGCGCTACTGGCTGCGCGAGCTTTTCATAGTGGACTGGAGTCTGAAATTGATGGCGCTCGTCATCTCGCTCGGTCTCTGGTATGCGGTCACGGGGCAACGCACGGCCAAGACGATCCCCATGCGGGGCGTGCAGTTGAGCTTTCGCCTGCCAACTGATCTGGAAATAGTTAACGAGCCGCGCCACGAGGTCGAGGTAACTTTAACGGGAAGCAAACGGGCACTGGATCAGATCAAGAAGAATGACCTGATAATTTACGTTGACATAGCGAACACGACTCCGGGCGACCGCATCATCTATCTCACGCCGAACACAGTCACGATGTCTCTGCCGGAGGGCGTGCGCGTGGACGACATCGAGCCGGACGCTATCCCGCTCAAGCTTGAGCCTAGAATCGAGCGCGAGGTCGAAGTCGAGCCGAAGCTCGAGGGCAAGCTGCCCGATGGCTTAGAGCTTCGAGGGCAGACCGTTACACCAAACAAAGTGCGAGTGCGCGGGCCTGCCAGCCACGTCAACGCCCTGCAAAAAGCCTCGACAGATCCTATACAGCTTGAAGGACGCAGAGAGAGTTTCACCATGCCGCAGGTCGCCGTTACTGTCTCGGACACGAAGATTGATGTGATTGATACTGTCGTTCGCGTGCAGATGGAGATAGGCGAAGAGCGAGTGGAGCGAAGTTTCAACGGCGTGAGCGTGCGCGACAATTCAGGAGCGCCCGCGCGACCCGGCACTGCGAGCGTCACGCTTTTCGGCGAGCGCTCTGCTCTGGATCAACTGAACGCCCAGAATATTCAATTAGTCCTGGACGTAGCCGACGACGGCTCGATCACGACTCGCCTGGCCTTGCCGCCCGGCATGGAAGGCCGCGTCGAATTACGCTCAACGAAACCCGCGGGATTTTCAATTATCAGATGAGTTTCAAGTTTCAGGGTGCAGGTTTTAAGTTAAAGAGCTTATACAACTCGAAACCTGCACCCTGAAACTTGAAACTTGAAACATATGAAGAAGCTTTTCGGAACAGATGGAATACGCGGGCGTGCCGGAGAGTTCCCGCTTGATTCTGCTACGGTGCGTGTGATGGGGCGCTCGCTCGCCCTGCATCTCGCCCGGCAGAAGGGAAGCACGCCGCGAATAGTCTTGGGGCGCGATACGCGCGAGTCGGGCGCGTGGATCGAAACGGCGCTCGCGGCTGGCGCAAACGAAGCAGGCGCAGAAGTGGAATCCGCAGGAGTTATAACAACGCCGGGCGTGGCTTTCCTTGCGCGCACGCTCCCCGCCGACGCAGGCGTAGTAATCAGCGCCTCGCATAATCCTTTCGACGACAACGGAATTAAAGTCTTCGCTCCTTCTGGCCGGAAGATCAGCGACTCTATGGAGCGGCTCATCGAAGCAGACATCGCCGCCGAAACCGAGAGGATTTTGACCACGCCGCCGTCCGAAAATTCGTTAGATTTAACCCTTTCGGAAGCTCATTCATCGCACGCGGATGAATTGAGGGCGAGCTATCTGGAATATCTTGGCGATGAAATTGGCGCTGGCCTGTCGCTGGAAGGCTTCCGTATCGTCGTTGATTGCGCCAACGGCGCGGCGTCTAATCTCGCTCCAAAACTTTTTCAGAGACTTGGGGCGACGGTCGTTGCTATTAATAATCAGCCGGACGGGCGCAACATCAACCGCGACTGCGGCTCGCTTCACATAGAGGGACTGCAAAAGAGAGTTACGGAAGAGGGCGCTGATCTTGGCGTCGCTTACGACGGCGACGCAGACCGCGCTCTGTTCGTGAATGCGCGCGGCGAATTTGTTGATGGCGATGCGACCCTGTGGGTGCTGGCCCAATTCATGCAGGAACGCGGGATGTTGAAAGACGACACGGTGGTAGCAACCGTGATGAGCAACATAGGGCTGGAGATCGCGCTTCGTTCGCGCGGGATTCAATTGCTGCGCACAGACGTTGGAGACAAGTACGTTCTCGAAGAACTTCTGAAAACGAGCGCTAACTTAGGAGGCGAGCAATCCGGCCACATCATCTTTCCTGAACAGAGTCTGGCGGGCGACGGAATGATAACGACGCTCAGCCTGCTGCGCGCTGTGCGCGAAACGGGGCGCAAGCTGCATGAACTGACCCTGGGCTTCAAGCGCTACCCGCAAATCTTAGTCAACGTGCGCGTGCGCGAGAAGCGCCCCTTTGAAGAGGTCGAGCAGATTAACGATGCGGCGCGCGATGTCATGGAGAAGCTAGCCGGGCGCGGGCGTCTTCTTCTTCGCTATTCAGGCACAGAGCCGCTCGCGCGCGTGATGATTGAAGGCGAGCGTCAGGACGAGATAGACATGTATGCGGGTGCGCTGGCCGCCATCATAAAAAAAGAGATTGGCGCACTCGACGCTCAACCCATTTAGAGACAATTTTACGCGAAGCCCGGTGTAACTCTTACACGCCGGGACAAGTTTTACGAAGCAAATTTCAGCCCGATTTTTCGGTCATACGCCAAAAACCTAAGAAAATTAGGGGAGTTGGTCGAACAAAAAATAACTACTTGCGCGGCATAAGCCTTGCGATGTATATTGTGGGGCAAGAGAGACGGTTGGTGGATCCTCCGTCTCAGTGGTTGCTGGGGTGAGGACAGTAACCACGAAAATGAATGGGCGCGTCGCACTCCCACGCTGACGCGCCCATTCGCTTTTTCAATCACAAAATTCGTTGCACCCGCTTACAATTAAAGCTCTACTCAACCGTACACTATTAAAAACTTTTTCGCCGCCGCAACCACAGAGATTGGGCAGAAGAACGCAGAGGATTGAGCAACATAGTGAACAACAACATACTAAAGATGCAGTAGACTTTTTGTTCAAGCTTTCTACCTTTTGTTCAGGTTAGACTATTTGTGCAAAGCTAACTCAAAACTATCTCTCAATTGAGCATAGCTATAGATTTATGCGATAAAAATCTTTGGAGCAGCCTTATCTTTATACTCGAACTTATCAAGATTCGTTTGCCGATTCTCTCATCTCTCCGTTAAGCTTGTAGCCAAATACAGGGAAGGGAGTAAAGCTGTTCCCTCACGCGCCATGAATCTAAGCGACTACCGCCACGATTTCGCAGCATACAATTCGGCCATTCAGTTAGCTTATTACAAGTATCGTTCCGGGCTTGAAAATGAGCTTCATCTTGAGCCAATCATTGACCGTTACGGTGACCTTTTCACGCCCGGCGCTATAACCTCGCTCGAGCAGGCGATGGGCGATACGCCGGAAAATTTCGAGACCGAACGTGCAGGGCTTCACGCGCTTCTGGGCGCTGCGCGCGTCGGTTTTCTTGAGGCGCAGGCGCGCCGATTGACGGAAGAGCGCGCACACTGTGAATCCACCGCGCATATAGAATGGCGCGGCGAAAACGTTTCCGCATTCAGCGTGACCAGGCTGATTGCCAACGAGCCGGACGCTTTTCGACGGCGCGAGCTGACGGCACGCTGGGTGGACGCACTGGGCGTGTGCGACGACCTGCGCGCAGCCCGTCTCGAATCATTTCGCCAGTCAGCAAAAGTTCTGGGCTTCGATTCCTATCGCGCGCTCTACTCGCACATTACCGGTACGGATTACGAACTATTGGCCGCGTTGACCGACAGGTTCCTGGAGCGCACTGAAGCAGCGTACTCGTCTGCGCTGGCGAAAGCGGCGGCGCGCGACCTGCCCGGTGTCAGGTTCAATGAACTGGCGCAGGGCGATTACCTTTTCTTTCAGCGCATGTTTCGGCTCGATCCGGTTTTTACGGCGCAAGACTTGATGCGGACTTACGCTGCGGCCATGAACAATCTGGGCATCAGCGTAGAGAAGCAGAAGAACATTTATATAGATGCGGAGTCGCGCCCGGCGAAATACCCTCGCGCTGCATGCTTCATCATCAACCCGCCAGAAGACGTTCGTTTCATCATAGCTCCTACGGGCGGCGTCTATGATTACACGACGCTGTTTCACGAAGCAGGACATGCTCAGCACTTCGGCTGGGTTTCGCGCGATCTGGCAAGCCGCCACCCGGAATTCATCTTCAGCCCCGATTACGCGACCACAGAGGGTTACGCATTTTTACTGAACCATCTTTATTTAGACGCCGGGTGGCTTCTTGAGCACAGGCCGAACTTGAGGGAGAACAGTGCGCGCAGCATTGTGCGCGACCTGGCTTTGATAACGACTCATCAGGTGCGGCGCTACGCAGCTAAGCTCAGGTACGAGATAGGGCTGCATGACAGCGCGGACTTTCGCTCGGATCATTTAGCAGAAAGCTACAGGACGCTTCAGGAACAGGCTACGCTATTTAGGCGTAACGCCGGGCAGTATCTTATGGACATTGACGATGGCTTCTATTCTGCGGCTTACCTGCGCGCCTGGGCGTTCGAGGCGGGGCTGCGGGAATATCTTCGCACGCGGTACGGGCGAAGATGGTGGGCTGTACGTCGGGCTGGCGACGAGTTGATTGATCTGTGGAGCACTGCATCGCGCTATTCGATTGAAGAGCTGGCGCGGCTCGTGGGCTTCGGCGAAATCAGTTTCGATCTTCTGGCCGATTCTCTGATTGCCGCTATGAATGAAGGATGAAAGTGGAGCGCATACGAGTAAACTTGCCCGCGCGGGCGCAAGGTTACGAAATAGTTATCAAAGAGGGAGTGCTGGAAACGCTCGGCGCTAATGCGCGCAGGAGTTTAGGCGAGAGCGCCAATCGCGTCGCCCTAATCTCCAACAGAAAAGTTTTCGGTCTTTACGGGGAACGGGCTGCAAAGAGTTTGAGCGAAGCGGGATTTGAAGTCGCGCACTGGCTTATGGGCGACGGCGAGCGCTACAAGTCTCTGAGAACTTTGGAGCGCTCGCTTGAGTTTCTCTCCGAAAGCAAGCTGGAAAGGAGTGATGCTGTTGTTGCGCTGGGTGGTGGCGTGGTCGGAGACCTTGCCGGATTCGCCGCTGCCGTTTACCTGCGCGGCGTGGCCTTCATTCAAGCCCCTACAACGCTGCTTGCTCAGATAGACGCCTCGGTCGGCGGCAAAGTTGCCGTTAACACATCTGCCGGAAAGAATCTTCTTGGCGCTTTTTACCAGCCGCGCGCGGTTCTCGTTGACACCGAAACGCTCAAGACTCTGCCGCGAAGAGAACTGACTGCGGGCTTGTGCGAATGCGTCAAGCAGGGCGCAATTTCCGGGCTGAAGCTTTTTGAAGAGACAGTAGATTTTCTTGAAAAGCAATCTTTCGATTCAATCTCATCGAAGCAGGACTCTTCTTCTGCACGCCTGTCCCATCTAATCGCGTCGCAGGTGAAATTCAAGGCGTCAATCGTCGCGGGCGACGAGCGCGAGGATTTAACTCGCACGGATTCGCGCTCGCGCCGCGTGCTGAATTTCGGCCACACGACCGCGCACGCGCTTGAACTTGTGACGAATTACAGGCGCTTTCGGCACGGCGAGGCAGTGGGCTACGGTCTGCTTGTCGCAGGCGAAATTTCAAAAAGACTAGGCATGCTGCCCCGTTCTGAGTTAGAATATCTGGGCCGTGCTGTCCGCCTCTGCGGACGCCTGCCCCGCACGGACGACCTTGACCTCGCCCTTATAGAAAAGGCGCTTGCGCATGACAAGAAGCGAACCGGCGGCTCTCTTAAGTGGGTGCTGCTGGAGAGAATCGGTCACGCGCGTGTCATGGACGGACGAGAAGTCCCACCTCGGATTTTGCGCGACTCATTGCGCGCAGTTCTACAAAAGAGTAGTAGCTCAATTTGAGATTCAGGAACAGTAAACGCGCTGGCCTTGATCTTCACACTGGCTCGCTACTTACAGAAGATTTCTTGAAGTCAAAACGGAGGAAGTTTTTAAGATGCAGAGATCGCTGAGCGCGTGTGCCGTTCGACGCGGTGAACGCGGAGGTGCGCGCCTGAAATTCTTAATCGTCGCCGCATTGCTAGCGACAATGGGCTACGCCGGTTATCAGTATGTGCCTGTTGCCTACCAATCCTATCTTTACAGAGACTTGATGCAGGAGAGCGTGGACAAGGCGGTCGCGCTCAG
>DATHJK010000256.1:0-3993 GCA_035316225.1 Pyrinomonadaceae bacterium | reverse complement strand
CGGAGCAGCATTCTGCCGATTATTAAGAGCCGCGACCAACTCTTCCGGCTCGCGCAAAGTTAGTCCGTCAACAGAGAGCAGCGTGTCGCCGTCATGAATCCCCGCAGCAGCGAGCGGGCTTTCCGCCGACAACCCTTCTACTTTCAGGCCGCGCCCGACGATTCTCTCTCCCATCACGTACACCACGTTGACCATGCACGATGCGATTAATGTCAACGCAAGCATTCGCAGCACACGGCGGCTCTTGATGTTCTCGGCTGTTAAGTAAACGATTGTGAAGAGCGAGACGGCTGGCAGTTTCCCTACTGAAATGTCCGGCGCGTATGACGTGAGCACAGAGATGATTGTGATGATGATGAACGCCAGCAGCGGGTAATCAAGGGGCGTGCGAAATAATCGGGGGCGCGGGCGCACCAAGAGGCGCAGAATCCATGTGAAGAGGCCAAACGCCCAGGCCGTTTGCGATGCGGCGATTGAGTGCGGCGCTGCGAGCGCGAAGAGAAAGAGCCAGAAGATGAGCGCGCCATCCAGCCAGCGTGCAATCGGGTGCGCCGCTAACGAATGATCGTCTGCGCCCGGCTGTTCTCCTATCTTTCTACCTTCCACTGCCTGATCCATTTTGAAGCGCTATGCTACCACGCCGGAAATTTGCGGGCATAATCGCCCGGCAGCGCGATAATCCGAGATTGGCAATAGAGGAAACGAAGATTCACCATCGCAGGCACAGAGAGGCGTAGAGATAGCACAGAGGATTTCAAATCTCAAATCTCAAATGTTCTGCTCTTCTTCGGCGCTTCCTCCGTGTTCTCTGTGCTTGCGGTGGTGGGCGTTTTTCTTTCTTCATCCACACGAAACGATAAGCGCAATGCATTTTCATAAACAGGCCGAAAAGGTTTATCCTATTGAATACAGCTTTATCAAAAACCTGCGAGTTCGCTCTTGTAACAGGAAAGGATTTTAACTTTATGCGAAGCATCGCTCTGACTTTAATCTTCATTCTGGCTTTCTCAAACTTCGCAGCCTTCTCAAAACCGGCGGATACAATGGATCAAAGGTTTGAATCGCTGGCGAAGCAGTATATAGAAGAGTTTCTTGAAACGAAGCCGGAGACGGCGACTCAGCTTGGCGACCATCGCTACGATAATCGTCTGGACGATTACAGCCGCGCGGGGCAAGAGCGAGAGCGCGCTCTTTCGCAAAAATATTTGAAGGCGCTTGATTCGTTTCCCATGAATCGTCTCAGCCCTGTGAATAGCGTTGACTATAGAATCCTGCGCAACCGGCTGGAATTCAACCTGTTCCAGATTGATGAGTTGCGCGAGTACGAATGGAATCCGCTCGTCTATAACGTCGGCAACGCCATCTACACGCTCATAGCGCGCGACTTTGCGCCGCTTCGGACGCGGCTGCTGAATGTACGCGAGCGCTTGAAAGCAGTTCCAGAAGTCGTAGCGCAAGCCAAGCTGAATTTGAGGAACCCGCCGCGCGTGCATACGGAAACCGCAATTGCGCAGAACAAGGGGACGATCAATCTGGTGCGTGACGAGCTTAACAATTTCATCGCGCAGGTGCCGGATTTGAAAACAGAGCTTGCGCCCGCGCAAGCCGAGGCCGTAGCCGCCCTGGAAGACTTCGGCCACTGGATGGAGACAGACCTGATGGCGCGCTCAACGGGTGATTTCCGTTTGGGCGATGCGCTGTATCGCAAGAAACTGCGCTTTACGCTTGAATCCGATCTCTCGAAAGAAGAGATTTTGAAGCGCGCTATGGCCGATTTGGAGAGCACGCAGGCCACCATGTACGAAGTCGCCCTGCCTCTCTTCAAAAAATATTCCCCGCAGGACGCTGCACATCTGGACGACAGAAAGTTCGTTATAAAGTCTGTGCTCTCGCATCTGGCGGAAGCCCATCCGACCAACGACACAATCGTCCCGCTTGCGAGCGATGATGTGAAGCAGGCTACGGATTTCGTGCGCGCGCAGAACATGATCACTCTGCCGACCGAGCCTGTGAAGGTCATAGTCATGCCTGAGTTCAAGCGCGGCGTGGCTGTTGCTTACTGCGACCCTGTAGGCCCGCTTGAGAGGAGCGGTGAAACCTTCTATGCCATCTCGCCGACTCCGAAAACATGGACGCCCACTCGCGTCGAATCATTCTTCCGCGAGTACAACAACTACATGCTGGAAGACGTGACCGTGCACGAAGCCATGCCCGGACATTATCTTCAACTTGCACACTCGAACCGGTTCAAAGCGCCGACGATGGTGCGCGCGGTATTTCGCAGCAACACTTTCGCGGAAGGCTGGGCGGTTTACGCCGAGCAGTTGATGGCCGAGCGCGGCTACGGCGGCCCGGAATTTCACATGCAGCAATTGAAGATGCGACTTCGCACCATCATCAACGCCATCATTGACCAGAAGATTCACACCGCCGGGATGACCGAACAGGAAGCAATTGACTTCATGATGAATGAAGGCTTTCAGGAAGAGGGCGAGGCCGCAGGCAAGTGGCGGCGCGCCGAGCTTACTTCAACGCAGCTTTCCAACTACTTCGTCGGCGTCACCGAAATGAACGACATACGCCGCGCCTACGAAGCTAAGATGAACGGCCACGCCAACTATCATCAGCTACACGACACCATGCTCTCTTTCGGCACGCCCGCGCCGAAGTATGTCAGGGAGATGATGCGACTCTGAAGGGCAAGACGGAAGCAGGAAGAATATTGTTGTTCTCATCTCACAGGAAGCAAAGGAATTTTTTCCGCAATGGTGTTTGATAATATCTGTATCTATTCACTTCAGCCCAATAATGTATGCACCTGATGCTAGAATTCAACCGCCCGCCGACGATACCATTGAAGCCGGATGAAGCCAAATAACTTTGATAAAAGATAAACTAATGCGAGTCGGTGAATTGTTGGGCAGGGAGTTTGATTTTAACTCATCCCGATTGTGAACTTCACGCAGCTTTCAATGGCTATGATTGTGCTCGGACTCACTGCACCAAGCCTCTTCAACAATCTAGTCTTATCCAACACTCTCAACTGATGGCATAGGGCGACGGAATCAGAAGCCAATCCGCCTTCGTCTTTAGATATTTGTATGCAGGAAGGTAAAGATGCACGCCGCAGATTCGTGGTCAGCGGAATGGCAAGAATAGTCGTCGTATATTTGCTGATGAGATTGTTCTGAAAGATAATAACCGGGCGCGTTCCCGCTTGCTCTGAGCCGCGTGTAGGATTCAGGTCGGCCAGCCAGATTTCGCCTCGCCTGACTGTCATCCAGCATCCTCTTTCATCAAGCCTTCAGCGTAATCCGCCAAACCTTCTTCCGCCATACTACGATCCTCTTCCGCAAACTCGGCATACAACGCGGCCAATTTTGATTCATCAACGATGCGCGCACCTTGTTGAGAACGAAATTTCAGGAATGCCAGATACTCGGCTACTTCCTTGAGTTCATCTTCATTCAAGCCTTCAAGCTCTTCCAAGACCTGTTCTTTAGTTGACATAAGCTATTCTCATACCTCAAGTCATAATCTTAGCAAGACAGATAATTTGCATCAAAGCTTCACATAGTAACGCGAAGTAGCCCAATTCCGAGATTGAGAATGATGAGAAGCTCTCAAGATATCGTTTAAGATGACTGCCTAAGCATTGTCGTTAGTATCCATTTCCCCTTCAGATGTAGAGCGCGACAGACTTTTCCTGAAAGCCTTTAGTTTACCGGGGGCAACATACACGTGCTCAATTATTGCGCGAAAGAACTCATCTATTGCATCAACTTGGCTCAACTTAACAGGCTTATCATCTTCCTTCAGTAAGCGTCGTCGCCGCGCAGCATGACGGGCAGTGTGCGCAAGATTATTTTCAGGTCAAGCAGCAGCGACCAGTTCTCTATGTAGAAAAGGTCTAGCCTCACCATCTCTTCAAAAGTTAGCCGGTTGCGCCCGGATACCTGCCAGAGTCCTGTCAGACCGGGTTTCATATCAAGG
>DATHJK010000255.1:0-24055 GCA_035316225.1 Pyrinomonadaceae bacterium | reverse complement strand
TGTGGCGGAGCACTACGGCTATAAAAGATTAAGGTCGCCCGTCACGCATCGCCGCGCCGTCCGGTTCGACAAACGCGAGCGCTTATGGCTGGTAGAAGATTCCTTCAACGGAGAGGGCGAGCACACGTTTCATCTACGTTTTCATTTCGCAGAAAAGGTTGAGACGCGACTCTTCTCTCAACGAGTCGTGCTCGCCTGCCACAACACAACAGGCGCGCGGGTCTTCATCTGCGCTCTCGACATTGAAGACGCGCCGACGCTTGAAACGATCTTCACGTCCGGGGATTACGGGTCGAAGTCAGCCTCCATAGCCGCATGCTGGATTTGGCGCGCCACAGTTCCCCAAACGTTCCGCTGGGCTATAATCCCTGCCTGCGCCGGTGAGAGCGACGACCGGCGCTTGAGCCTTGTGGCGGGTTTGACGAAAAGCGATTATGTGACGGCTGAAAGGCGAGCCGGAGAAAAGAAGCATCCTTCATAATTAGCTCGCGCAGTTTTATCGAATATGCGGCCTACTATCTATCTTGCGCTTGTTGACGATTGGGAACTGAGAGGCAACGGCTCCGGCGATGCGCGCTCGATTCAATTCGAGCCTATGCGCGAGCTTGTCAGGATTTACAACGCTTACGGCATACGCGCTTCGTTCAACGCGGAGATGATGCAGCAGCTTGTGTTCAGGGAGTTTGAAGATAGGCACGCGGAGTTGAAAGAGCTTGCAGACGAGTGGGAGGCCGTCCTTCTTGAGACCTTCAGCCAGGGGCATGACGTGCAGTTGCATATTCACCCGCAGTGGAAACGGGCTGAGTACGATGAAGGCGCATGGCATCTCGCGGGCGACTGGTCAATCCTGAATTACGCCGAGCGCGAAGCTTATGAAATGATGAGGGCGGGCAAAGAGTATCTGGAAAATCTGTTGCGCAAAGTTGATGCGAACTATCGTTGCGTCTCGTTCCGCTCAGGCTCATGGTGCATAGCTCCTTCGCCGCATATGCTCAACCTGCTGGTCAAGCTCGGCATAATCTTCGACATGAGCATCATCGGCGGCGTTTCCTACGACACGAAAAACATACGACTCGATTACACGAACTGCGAAGAGGATTTTCTGCCCTACTATCCTGTGATGACGGACGCGCGCAAGGTTTCGGATAAGCCCGAAAAAATCATCTGCGTGCCCACGAACCATTTTTACGGCTCGCGTCGTCAGACTTTTCGTCGCCATGTGGGAGAGGCTATAGGTAAAGTAAGAGAGCGCGTTGGTAAGCGCGATCCGGCGCAGCAGCGAAAGCAAACAGTAGAAGCTTACGGGCACGAGTGGGCGCAAACCGCTCACGCTTCAATCGTGCGGCGCGTTTATGAGAAGGCGGTCGTCCCTTATTTCAAAGGCAAGCATCTCATCTCTGACCTTGCGCAGCTTGATTACGCGCTCATGCAGGAGATGCTGGCATCCATTCGTCGCCGCGCTCACCAGAGCGGCCTGGGCGATGTTCCAGTGGTGCTGGAAAATCACACCAAGGACATACAGGATTTCTCGCACATAGAGCGTTTCGCCAGAGACCTCGCGCAGTCCTCAGACATCAAGTGCATCACGTTGACGGAACTCGCCTGTGAACTGCAACAGGGAAGATTTCACGTCAGGACAGCCGCGCAGGGATGAAGATGCGCGAGGAGCTAATCTCCGGGGCGCTCAGCACACGGTTCGACGAACTGTGTCGCGTGCGCGTGCCGCACATAGCGCCCGAACGATTCGGCGAGGCAGCGCAGTTCGTTTCCGAAGCGCTCGGTAATCTGCTCGACGCTTCGCCCGAAGAAGTTAAGAAGAGTTCAGTCAGCCTGAACGCCCCACTTGAATGGATGACATCGGACGCCGACTGCTTCTCATCATTGCGCGCCCTCTGTTTGGGCCAACAGCAGGAACTTCATAAGGGGCAGCATCCTCGGCTCGAACCGTTTCTTAAATCTCTTGACGCCAGCCGCAGAGACCCCGCACGCCGTTTCCAACTCATCGCGGAGAGATACGCCTGCCCACTGAACTTTTCTCTTCCGGATGAGGACGAAGCGCGTGAATACGTTCTAATGCGGTTGATGGTTCAAGAGCGCGCCCGACTTGAGAGAGGTTCGGTCGAAGCAATCAATGCGGACGACCTGTTGTTGAAATTGAACCTCGTCGCCATACATGCATCGCTCGCGCCTGATTTGAGGTTTCTGGATTCGCTGAACTACTATTACGAGTTGCTGCCCGCAGCATGGCACCCGCAATCAGCGCAGGGCTGGCTCCTTGTCTCTTACTACGCGCTTTACGCACGCGCGCTTGCGGCACGTATTTGAGAACGAGAACGAATGCGAACAGGTATCCTTGTACACTCGCTCCCGGCTGCGCTGGATATTTATGAAGAGGCGAAAAGAGTTCCCGGCGTGGAACTTTTCGTGCTCGTTTGTCCTGCGCCGGGCGACGTGGGCTTTCGCGGGCTGGCTAAACAGATTGCGCGGCTTATCTTCAAGAGCGGGCGCGCCGGATCGCTGAAACTTCTTGCAGGGCGCAAGGTCATTCTGTTTCAAAAGCCGCTTGACCACCCGGATACTCTGGCGCGACTGGAAAAGCTCAAGCTTGATGTTGGCCTGCACAAGACCGGAATCATCTACCGCGAATCAACCGTCAAAGCTTTTCGCTCAGGGATACTCAACCCGCACATCGGCCTTCTGCCTGAGTATCGCGGGCGCGGCGTGATGGAGTGGGCGATTATTGAAGGCAAGCCGGTCGGCGTCACAGTCTTCTTCGTTGATGCGGGAATTGATACGGGCGGGCGCGTGGTGTTGCGCGAGGAGATTCAGATCCCGCACTGCAAATCAATTCAGGAGACCAAGCAATACCTCTTCAATCTGGACGCACTGCTTTTTCGACGCGCGCTTGAGCTTCTTAGCTCCGAAGACTTTCGTTGCGCGGCGAACGATGCTTCGGGGCGAAGGTATTACGTCATGTCCAATCTATTTCAGGGCGCGGTGGAAGAGATTATGAGGAGGCGGACGATGGACGACAGACGATAGACGATAAAAGCTTTTCTCTTATCCATCGTCTATGGTCTATCGTCCATCGTCCTCTATTATTTTATGTGTGGTATCTGCGGAGTCTGGGAGTATGGTGCGACACGCGGCGGCGTCGAGCGCTCGCTGATAGAGCGAATGCGCGACGAGATGACGCACCGTGGGCCGGACGATTCAGGAGAGTTGATCTTCGACGATGGGCGCGGCGGTCTAGGTTTCCGCCGCCTCTCCATCATTGACCTCACAGAGGCCGGGCATCAACCCATGCACGGCTGCGCAGACGACCTCTGGCTTGTCTTCAACGGCGAGATTTACAACCACGCCTCGCTTCGTGAAGGTCTGGAGCAACGCGGCCACATCTACGCTTCGCGCACCGATTCCGAAACGATACTGCATCTTTACGAAGAACGTGGCCTTGATTTCGTCCATGACATAGAAGGCGATTACGCCATTGCGCTCTGGGATTCGCAGCGTGAACGGCTCGTTCTGGTGCGCGACCGTGTGGGCGTCAAGCCGCTCTACTTTTATCAGCAGCGCGGGCGCTTCATCTTCGCCTCGGAGATAAAAGCCATACTGCAACACCCTGCGGTGACGGCGGACGTTGACGAAGAATCGCTCTATCACTACCTGACTTTCATGACGACGCCCGCGCCGCGCACGCTCTTTAGCGACATAAAGAAACTTCCGGCAGGCCACATGCTCGTCCTGTGCCGCGATGGCGAAGTCAACATAAGCCGGTACTGGGATGCGCTGCCGCCAGCGGAGCAGGCGAGCGCAAGCGTGAGTGAAGAGGAGCATCACGCGGAGATTCTTCGTCTGCTGCGCGATTCTATAAAGAAGCGCATGATGTCGGACGTGCCGTTCGGAGTCTTCCTCTCAGGCGGCGTTGATTCTTCCACGAACGTGGCTCTCATGGCAGAGCAGATGTCGCGCCCTGTGGAGACGTTCACTGTTGGATTCCGCGATCAGGAGTATCTGAACGAACTGGACTCGGCGCGCAAGATAGCCGAAACATTCGGCACGAATCATCACGAGATCATAATTGACGAACGCGATGCGCTTCGTTTCCTGCCCGATCTGGTTTTCCATCAGGACGAGCCGATTGCAGACCCCGTTTGCGTGCCGCTCTACTACGTGTCGAAGCTGGCGCGCGATTCGGGCACGATAGTGGTTCAGGTTGGCGAAGGGGCGGACGAGATTTTCAGCGGCTATGCCAACTATGTTCACCACCTGCAACTCTACGAGCGTTTCTGGCAGCATGCGGAAAAAATTCCGCTCGCAATGCGTCATGCCGCGAGCCGGGTTGCGCGCCCGCTCTTAGAAGCTACGGGCAAAAAGCGAATGATGATAGAGCTTATTCGTCGCCTCGGCGCGGACGAGCCTCTGTTCTGGGGCGGAGTAGTAATCTACGACGAAGCCATGAAGCCGCGCGCACTCTCGCCCTCTATGCGCGCACGATGGCAGGGGCGCTCGTCGCTCGAAGTCGTAAACTCATACCTCGAACACATAGAGCGCGAGCGCCCGAATTCCGATTTTCTGACGCGCATGATCTATCTTGAGTTAAAACTGCGACTGCCGGAACTGCTGCTGATGCGCGTTGACAAGATAACGATGGCGACTTCTGTAGAGGCGCGCGTCCCCTTCTTGGATCATCATCTGGTCGAATACGCTATGGGTCTGCCGCGCATCCTTAAAGTCGAAGGCGCAAGCGGCAAGCACATACTGAAGCGCGCGCTCGAACAGATTCTGCCGCACGATCTGCTCTACAGCCGGAAGCGCGGATTCGGCGCGCCGGTGCGCGAGTGGTTCCGCACGCCTTTGGGCCAATGGCTGGACGAGCATCTGCTCGATTCGCCCATGCGCCGGCGAGACTTCTTCGATTACAAGTTCATAGCGCGGCTGGTGGACGAGCACCGTCGCGGCACGCATGACTGGAGCCAGCACCTGTGGGGCTTGCTCAACCTGAGCCTGTGGTACGAGCGCTGGATTGATCGGGGATAATCTGATGTTAAGAAATAGATTTAGCTTCAAGTGAAGCATATGCATGAATCAGCCGCGTTAGCGGCAACCTGATTTTAGCCCGGCGTTGAAACGCCGGAAGGGAGCGTAACATCGCCGCATTGCAGTGCGTCGCATTGGCGACGGTTGATAAAGAACAATAATTCAAGCGTCGCCAGCGCGACGCCGATCAAAAGTTGACACTCTATTCCCGGCTTTGAAAAGCCGGGCTACATTCATCAGCGTCGCTAACGCGGCTCACTTTACGCACATACTTCTGTTAAGCAGATGTCGAGCGAGGCCATTCAGCAAAAATCATTATCTACCGGCGGAGCGCGCAATAGTTTCTCCACTCATGTTGCGTGGACGCTCGCGGTGCGTATCATGATGGCCGTCAACAGCGTCGCGGCGGGCGTGATAGTCGCGCGCATGCTCGGCGCAGACGGACTTGGAAAACTCTCAGTGCTCAACGTCACTGCTGCTATGGCCGTCCAAACGGGAAGCCTGGGACTGCCTTCATCCAGCGTCTATTTCATCGCTCAGGACAATCGTCGCCTAGCGCCCGTAGCCATCAACTCATTCACGTTCGCTATTACGGCGGGAGGATTCCTTGCGCTCTCGGTCTACATCGCCGCGCTTAGGCAGCCGGGACTGTTCGGCGCAGTCGCGCCCGCGCTTGTAGGACTTGCCGCCATCTCCATTCCGTTTCAACTCGTCAGCCTGCTTGGCCTCAACGTCTTTCTGGCGATGGGGCGAATCGGGCGCTTCAATCTGCTTGAGCTAACGGGGCAGACCTTTATCTTTATTAACGCTGTGCTTGCGCTGCTGGTTTTACGCTCAGGGCTGTGGCTTCTGGTTGCACTGAATACGGCTGCGAGCATCGCATTGAGCATTTTGATTGTTCTCTCGGTCATTAGATATGCAGCGGGGCATGAGAGCGGCGCTCTAAGGGCTAGACCAGACATGTCTCTTTTCAGGAGCATGCTGAAATATGGGCTGAAGTTTCACGTCGCGGCGCTCGCCGGGATAGTAATTTTTCGCGCAGACCTGTTGATCCTCAACCACTTTCGCGGCACGCGAGAGGCTGGCGTGTACGCTGTGGCTTCGCAGGTCTCTCTGATGTTGATGCTGCTGCCCGGCGTGCTGGCAACGCTGCTCTTCCCGCTGATAGCTTCCGGCCAGGATTTGAAAGGAGAGACCAGTTGCCGCGCCACGCGCTACACGGCATTCGTGATGCTTTTAATTTGCGCTGCCGCAGCCCCTTTGAGCCTGACCTTGCCGCTCTTCTACGGCGCGGCGTTCGCGGACGTGGCAACGCAGTTGCTCATACTGCTGCCGGGCGTTTATCTAATCAGCATAGAGTCCGTCATGGTTCAGCATTTCAACGCGGCGGGTGTGCCGCGCGCAATTCCTCTGTTCTGGGTCGCAACCTTGTGCGTCAATGTGGCGCTCATGCTCATGCTCGTGCCACGCTTCGGCGCGCGTGGCGCTGCAATCTCTTCGACCTTGAGCTATGCGATGATATTCGCGCTCGTGGCCTATTATTTTCGCAGGCGAACAGGTCGGCGCTTCTCCGAAATACTGCTGCTGCGCAGCTACGAGTTGCGTGAGCTGTTCGCGGCGGCGCGTCTGATAGGATCGCCGCGACGGAAAAGTATTGAAGAGGCGGGCGGACGGTCGTGATGAGAGTTGTTCTACTCGCGCTCGGCGGCAGTCAGAAGCGTGCGAGCGATATTTTGCGCGAGCGTTTCCCGCAGGCAGAGATTGAAACGCTGCTGCGCGACGAGATAGAGCGTGACGGTTTTGCGGGCAGGCTTGCGGCGCTACGCCATCTTCGCCCGGAAGTGTTCGCAGTCTCGAACGAACGGCTTGCCTTGCAGCGCAGCCAGAACGAACTGATGCTTTTCGGCGCGCTCGCAGGCGCAAGCCGCATCATCCTCATGGACATGCACGGCGCTCTCAGGGAAGAGTCTCGCGCGAGCGTCATCCTGCGCGCACCCGCGCGCCTCGCGCTTGAAGCTATCGAGAGTGCCGCAGCAATAGCGAAATCGAAGCGGCAGTTGCGCACGCTTGAGCGTGAAGTAAAAGAGGGCGCGGGCCAGAGTATTGCCGAAAGAGCGGCGACTGTAGACGCTGACAGATCTCTTTCGATTGCTTACCTGCGCGCAACGCCGGGCGTAGGCACACACTACGGCGGAGCAAGCAGCCACATAAACGGTTTTATAAACGCCGCCACTCGCTCAGGCGCGCGAGTCCGCCTCATCACCAATGACAGAATCGCTGGCCTGGACGAAAGCTGCACGCCTGTGAAGATCATAGAGCCTGAGCCTGTGGGCACAACGCGCTCGGCCTTCGACCTGCGCAACAATCTTATCTTCACCAGTGGCGCTCTGCGCGAGATCAGGTCTTCAAGGCCAGACTTCATCTACCAGCGATACAGCCGCTTCACCTGGGCCGGAATCGTGGCGAGCAGGGACGCGGGCGTGCCGCTATTTCTTGAATATAACGGCTCGGAAGTCTGGGTCGGCAAGCACTGGGACGATGCAGGGATGTTCCCGCTGCTTGAGCGCTTCGAGCTTCTGAACCTGAAGGCTGCCGCGCGCATCTTCGTTGTCTCCGAGGTCGAGCGCCGGAATCTTCTGCGCATGGGTGTGATGGATGAGAAGATAATAGTGAATCCGAACGGAGTTGACACTGAAAAATTCCGCCCGCACGTTGGAGGAGAAGCAGAGCGCGCTCGGCTGGGAATAACAGATGACGAAGTTTTAGTCGGATTCATAGGCACGTTCGGCCCCTGGCATGGCGTGCTCGCTCTGGCCGAAGCAATAGCGATGATTCCCGAAGAGGCGCGCGTGCGATTCGTGCTTGTAGGCGAGGGTAAGCTGCGCGGCGAAGTCGAGAGAACTTTGGAGAAAGCAGGCGCGCTCCCGTCCGTAATCTTCACCGGACAGGTCGCGCACGAACGTGTGCCGGGGTTGCTGGACGCATGCGACATACTCGTCTCGCCGCACGTCCCTCTGGCAGATGGAAGCGAGTTCTTCGGCTCGCCCACGAAGCTCTTCGAGTACATGGCTATGGGCAAGGGAATAGTCGCAAGCCGGTTGGGACAAATTGGCGAAGTATTGGCCCACGAAGAGACTGCCATTTTGATAGAACCCGGCGACACGCGCGAATTGGCGCAAGCCATCATGCGCATGGCCGAATCAAAGGAGTTGCGCGAGAGGTTGGGCCAATCGGCTCGCCGCGCGGCAATCGAGCGCCACACATGGACGCACAACGCCGCGCGAGTCATAGACGCCTATCGCTTGCTAGCAGATTCATGACTGGATGGACAAATTTTATAGCGGTTCTCAATTGGATGCGACAATTGCTGCAAAGAGTCAGGCTAGTACCGCCTGAGAGCAGGGATGAGGGATGAGGGCGAAGGGATGAATAAGAATGTAGTGAGCAGGTCAACATGCAATTGACTCAACCCATTTCATCCCTCATCCCTCATCCCTTCTCTCAGCAGTAGCACTCACGTTATTACCCTGTGCTCAAACCGCCGCCTGACGGCTTCGTGTTTTCCGTGGTAGTCCCGTGCGGCGAGTTTGTGTTCGATTCCTTTCGGCGCGGCGGGCGTTCGACGTGGCTGGAGCCGAGCCACGCGGCGAGCGTTGAAGGGTCGTTTGCGAACGTGTTGCGCATAACCGAGTCAAGCTCGCGCACGGCGTTCATGCCGCGATCTATCTCCGTGTCAATCCCGGCTGTCGCGGCGACATGCGATTCCGCGCCCTGTGCCTTATTCGTTATGGTTTCATCAAGCTCTGCTATGTCTGCCTGCAAGTCATCCAGAAAATCTGCGGGCATGCCGCGCCTGATGAATTCTGCTTTTAAGGGTAGCGCGTCCGCTGCAAAGGCGCGTGCGGACGCCAGAAGAGCTTGATTGCCCTGACCGTAGGGGACGCGGAATTTATCGTCAAGACCGGGTGAAGTCAAAGCCATAGCCCGCGCCGTGCGGCTAATGGCAGCCATGTCGCGCAGCAGTTCATCGCGCGCTGCTGCTCGGCTGGAAGTGCTCTGCTTCACAGTGCTCTTGCCGGAGGCTTGCGCTCTGGCGTGATCTTCAAGGTTGTTTACGACCGAATCAACTATGGCGAATTGTTGTCCGGCGAAACTGGTTTGGGGAAACTGCGCGGCGCGTTCTGTGCGAAACGCCTGCACACGTATAAACATGTCGAGGCGTCGTGCCTCTATAGCTTTCATGGGGATTATCTCCTTCGCGGTGAAGCCGGAAGGGAACGAGGAAGCCTTCAGGCGTGAGTTGAAGGACGCCGGGATAGCAGAGAGGACTCTGTCCGGCGCGCAGGATTATATTAGATTTTCAGGCTTTTACCAGCCTTTTCTTCATTTACGACCATCTGCCGCACACTTACGGCCATCTGTCACCCAATTATGAACAACTTTCACGCCTCTTTGTAAAACTCTCACACACTTACGAGCAAATAACGCGCTCTTACGGCCATCTTTCACGCTCTTACGAGCAGGTCTCACACACTTACAGCCATCTGCGCCGCTCTTATGAGTAACTGTCACCCTCTAATGAGCATCTGTCGCGCACTTACGGGCAGGTTTTACACTCTAACGACCAACTTTCACCTTCGAGGCACAATCCCTTTGTCGTGACTTGGCAGTAAATGATTGCTTTTTCCTCGGCACGCAAGCGTGAAAGGACTAGCCGCGCGGCTTTCATTATCCCTCGCGCATAAGTCCGCAGCTTGTGGTATAAGAATCTCGCGTAATGTATTAAGAGCATATCCTTAGATACTTTTGTGCCAGACTTTAGTTATAGTTGGGCCATGAGCGAAAGAGCACACAGTGAGAAACGCGCTACAAAACACGTAGCATCTGAAGCAACAGACGAGCAATATTTCAAGTTGTTTACTGCGCCACTTAATGCATGTGCTCGGTACAAGCCGAAATTTGGTAAAGGAGGAACAAGCGGCGTTGACTTGGAGCAATTCCGCCGCATGTATGGAGAGGATCCTTTTTATAGTTGGATTGGACTTGACTCACCGTTAATGTATGCCGCTCACAAGGCCGCTGGTAGTATGACTTCCATTTATAGGCAACTGGGTATTGGTGGAGAACGAGTTTTCAATAAAATCTTACAAAATACTTTAGGGTTAACCGCAGAACAAGCCGCATGGACTTATAAAGTTCCCGTACCTGGCAAAAAGGATAAAACATTATATCTTGATGGGCGCATTGAATTCGATGATGTACAGAGTGATGCATTAAGAAGGCGTGTGAAGCGTTGGGCTGATAAGGTGACCGCAGAAATAATTCCAGAAGACAAGGCTCGCTCTCTAATCAGAGGTGTAGTCTTTGAAGTAAGGCAGGGTTATAAAAGTAAAGATTCCAAGCGTCAGAACGCGGACATAAATAATGCATCAAGCGCCTATGTAAATCTTTACGTCCCTATATTATTTTTGCTTTCTACACAAATAGATAATGACATCGCCTTGCGCTATCGGCAGGCGCGATGGTTACTACTCATCGGCACAATTACCGGCAGTAATACCGAAAGTGGTTATGCCTTCTGTCGTGAAGTTCTGGGCTATGACTTAGCAGCTTTCTATCAGCGAAATTCCCAGAGAATCAAAGAAAAACTTGAACGGGTCTTAGAAACCTTGCTATCAGCTTAATAGTTATGGAAGCACAAAAGGCAATCAGTTCTACATGCCGCTTTACTTTTAAGGGAAATCAAAAACATACGCGCTATGGATGGTTGAGGCTCACTCCTGCATATTCAGTGCATCTGGTTTCCGATTTACTTCAAACATATGCAAAGCATGACGCGGTGGTTCTTGATCCTTTTTGTGGTACTGGCACAACAGCATTAACTTGTGCTGAGCTTGGTATTGTCTGCGATACAACGGACATCAATTCTTTTCTCATTTGGTTGACTCAAACGAAGACACGCTCTTATATGCAGAGTGACATAGACACTTTGAAATCAGCATCAATAGAGGTTTCTAAATCTATCCGAGCGGCAAGAGAAGATACAGGATGGTTGCCGCCATTGTATCATATTGAAAAATGGTGGCATACGACAATACTAAATGCACTTGGCCGGGCCATGCGCAAGATTAACAAGTTATCAGAAGAAATTCCGGGTAACTCAGTTGATTTACTCAAGATTGCTTTTTGCAGAGTAGCTATTGAGCAAGCAGATATCAGTTTTAGACATCAATCAATGTCCTTTAGAAAAAGAGAGCACCGACTGAACTTAGACTCTCAATTATTACAAGAGGATTCTGTCGCGGTGAATTGGGAAGAGTCAGTGGCATCAATAGCTGATGCGGCTCAATCTCCAATAATTGAGTACCCGCGAGCTATTCTTTGCGATGCGCGGGCATTAAGTTCAAAGCTGGAATTAAATCACTATACTTGTGTGATTACATCACCGCCATATCCTAATCGTATGAGCTATATCAGGGAGCTAAGGCCATACCTGTATTGGCTAAACTATCTTCAAGACCAGCGCGCAGCAGGAGAATTAGATTGGCAGGCAATTGGCGGTACATGGGGATGCGCTACAAGTAACGTAGCCAAATGGCAACCGCCGAATAATGTTAATATCCCTTTCAAAGACTTTAATGAAATCCTTACTAATGTAGCTGAACATAGTCATTTACTCTCTCGATACATTCATAAATACTTTTATGACATGGTTCATCACTGTGGAGAGCTATTCAAGGTCGTTAAGAGCGGTGGGATAGTAAATTATATTGTAGGTAATTCAAAATTCTATGATGTTATGTTGCCAGTCGAAGGCATTTACGCGGCTATCTTCAAACAGGTAGGGTTTCATAATATCGAGGTTCGCAGCATCCGAAAGCGAACCTCAAAAAAAGAATTATTCGAGTTCATTGTGTCTGCAAGAAAACCTTGAGGAAATAAATCCCCGTAAAATCACATTAATGCTTAAGCTGTGAATACGTAGCTAGTTCAAACCTCTGCCGCTTCGTCAAAGCGCACGTTGCGGTAGATGTCGCTCAGGCTCAACGCGAGGCCGATTGAATTGAAGGCGCATTGTTCTGCGGGTTCCGTGAAGATTTCGGTCTGCCATTCGTCGCCGCTTCTGCGATGTAGCTCGATCATCATTGTCTCCTGCGAGACGAGCGCGTATTCTTGCACGCTCGCACAGTTCTTGTACGCGGCCATCTTCTCGTGGCGATCTGTGCGCTCGGTTGTGGGACTCAGCACTTCTATAACTAGGCGCGGCTCGGTGCGAAAGTAAGCATCTCCGCCCGGTTGGTCGCATGTGACGACCACATCCGGGTAGTAGAACAGATCGGGCGCAACGCGGATTTTCATGTCCGAGATAAACGGCTCGCACTCCGCTCCGTCAAGTTGAGCGTTCAGACGAGCGAAGATGTTTCCCGCAATCCTGTTGTGACGCGCGCTTGCGCCAGCCATAGCGTAAGCCTGACCGCCCACGTATTCGTGGCGCACTGCTCCGTCTCGCTCGCCATTAAGATAGTCTGCGACGCTCAAGCTGAATCTCTCTTTCGGTAAGCTCATCGCTTAGACCTCCTCTTCGGTTCTCTATTTTACTATACGGGCGGCCTTAATCGCGTGAGAAATCCCAGCGCTTCACAACGGATTGTTGGAATTCTCAGGTTGGCCCAACGTTACTTTAATCTTATTGACATGGGAATGACGCGGCGTTAGACTGTGCCCACTTAGAAAAATAATTTGTGAAATTGAAATAACCTTCTAAGCGAAGGATTCTTTCAGGAAGGGAGACCCGATACTCTCCGACCGAAGGTTTCGCTGAATCCTTCATTGGTTTCATCTCCTCAGTAGATAGAATTTGCAATCCCCCAAGTGTTTCCGTAATCACCCCCGGTCGCGGAAAAATTAGTCTCTAGCCGTCTTTCGCTTTGACGTGATGGAGTCCTGCCGTCAACTCTGAGCGGAGCTTAACGACAGGTGCCTACCTGACGAAATGGGTGGGTTCGAGTCCGGACAGTTGTCACCCCCAAAGACATGACTGGCCCGGATTCAGGGTTTTGAAACGAACAAGGGGCTGATGCTAGCGCCACAGATTTGCCTTTGAGCAAACCGCTTGGCCCACCAACATCAACCAGCAACAAACAGCGTATATAGGAGGAGGCTTCTTATGGTGGCGGAAATAGCTCCATACGGTAGGAAGACTCAACGCGCTCCGGCTGTCAAAGATGTTCACATCGTCTGGATCACAGCCGGGCTTAGCTGCGACGGCGATTCCGTGTCTATCACAGCCGCGAGTCAACCGAGCGTTGAGGATGTTGTTCTGGGGGCAATACCGGGTCTCCCGAAAGTGCATCTGCACAATCCGGTGCTGGCTTATGAAGTCGGCGACGACTTCATGAAATATTTCTATCAGGCCGAACAGGGCTTGATTGATCCCTTCGTGCTGGTCGTCGAAGGCTCGATTCCGAACGAGAGTATCAAAGCGGAAGGCTACTGGGCGGCTATGGGCACAGACCCCATGACGGGACAGCCCATCACCACCTGCGAATGGATTGATCGTCTTGCTCCGAAGGCTCTGGCCGTAGTTGCCATAGGCACTTGCGCGACATACGGCGGCATTCACGCTATGGCTGGCAATCCTACAGGCTGCATGGGACTGGCGGATTATCTGGGCTGGGACTTCAAAACGCCTGCGGGGCTTCCCATCATCAACGTGCCGGGCTGTCCCGTTCAGCCAGACAATTTTATGGAGACTGTGCTCTACCTGCTCTATCAGGCGGCAGGGCTTGCTCCCATGATTCCACTGGACGACCAACTGCGTCCCACGTGGCTCTTCGGCAAGACCGTTCACGAAGGATGCGACCGCGCGGGCTACTACGAGCAGGCGGACTTCGCAACGGAGTACGGCTCGCCCAAGTGCATTGTGAAATTGGGATGCTGGGGGCCTGTGGTCAACTGCAACGTCACAAAGCGCGGTTGGATGGCAGGCATAGGCGGTTGCCCCAACGTCGGCGGCATCTGCATAGGCTGCACCATGCCGGGCTTCCCGGACAAATTCATGCCGTTCATGGACGAGCCGCCGGGCGCTAAGCTCTCTGCGGGCACAATCGGCATTTACGGCAGAATGATTCGCAAATTGCGCGCCATCACCAACTCGACCGTCAACAAAGAGCCGAAGTGGAGACACAAGGGGACGGAGTTGACGACCGGCTACCGGCCAAAGGCTTATTAAATATAAGGAGCGCCAAAGATGAGCACTACAACGACAACTAAAACACAGACTCCGACTAAGCCTAGAACTCTGGTCGATATGAATTGGGACCCGATTACGCGAATCGTCGGAAGCCTCGGCATTTTCACCAAGATTGATTTTGAAAACCGTGAGGTCGCCGAATGCTGGAGCACTTCTTCTGTCTTTCGCGGCTACAGCATCTTCATGAAGGGCAAAGACCCGCGCGACGCGCATTTCATCACCAGCCGCATCTGCGGCATATGCGGCGACAATCACATGGTCTGCGCCACATACGCGCAGAACATGGCCTTCAATGTTCGCCCGCCCGCTCTTGGCGAGTGGATAGTAAATTTAGGCGAAGCCGCCGAGTACATGTTCGACCACAACATCTTTCAGGATAATCTGGTCGGCGTTGACTTCTGCGAGCAGATGGTAAAGGAGACCAATCCGAGCGTCTGGGCCAAAGCTCAAAAGACGGAAGCGCCGCACGCTGCCGATCACGGCTATCGCACCATCGCAGACATCATGACTGCGCTCAATCCATTCACCGGCGAGTTCTACCGCGAGACTTTGCAGGTGAGCCGTTACACGCGCGAGATGTTCTGTTTGATGGAAGGCCGCCACGTTCATCCTTCGACAGTCTATCCGGGAGGCGTCGGCACAGTGCCCACCGTTCAACTTTTCACGGACTACATGGTGCGCCTGATGCGCTACGTAGAGTTCATGAAGAGAGTCGTGCCGCTGCATGATGACCTGTTCGACTTCTTCTACGAAGCGCTGCCCGGCTATGAGAAAGTGGGCCAGAGAAGAGTCCTGCTTGGCTGCTGGGGTTCATGGAACGACCCGGCTGTCTGCGACTACAAGTACGAGAACATGGATGAGTGGGGCAAGGCTATGTATGTCACGCCGGGCGTGATCGTGGATGGCAAGGCCGTCACGCACAATCTGGTTGACATCAACTTAGGGATACGCATCCTGCTCGGCCATTCCTACTATGACGACTGGGACAACGAAGAGATGTTTGTTAAGAACGATCCGCTCGGTAATCCGATTGATCGCAAACATCCCTGGAATCAGACGACAATCCCGCGCCCGCAGAAGCGCGACTTCGACGGCAAGTATTCATGGGTCATGTGCCCGCGCTGGTATCACGAAGGGGAACAGGGCGATGGCAGCAAATACCTTGCGCTGGACACCGGCGGCGGGCCAATAGCGCGCCTCTGGTCAACGGCGCTGGCAGGCACTGTGGACATCGGTTACATCAAGGCGACCGGCCACAGCGTCAAGATTTACCTGCCGAAGACGGCGCTGAAGCCGGAGGTCGAATTCGAGTGGAAGATTCCCAAGTGGTCGAACGCCATCGAGCGCGACCGTGCGCGAACTTACTTTCAGGCTTACGCCGCCGCCGCCGCTCTTCACTTTGTGGAGAAGGCGTTGGAGGAGTTGCACGCGGGACGCACCAAAACGTGGTCTGAGTTCAAGGTGCCGGAGAATGCGATTGGCTGCGGCTTCCACGAAGCGGTGCGCGGCGTGCTCTCGCACCACGTAGTGATACGCGACGGCAAGATCGCCAACTATCACCCGTACCCGCCGACGCCGTGGAACGCCACTCCGCGCGACATCTACGGCACGCCCGGCCCCTACGAGGATGCCGTGCAGAACACACCCATCTTCGAGGAGAACGGCCCCGAAAACTTCAAGGGCATAGACATCATGCGAACCGTACGCAGCTTCGATCCCTGTCTGCCTTGCGGCGTTCACATGTACACGGGCGACGGCAAAGTCGTAGAGGCTCGCCACTCGCCTATGTTCGGCGCTATGAAATAAGAAGAGGTGATAAGTGATGAGTGATAAGTGATAAGAAAGAGCGAAAGGCTTTTCTCTTATCACTTATTATTCACCTGTCACCTGCCACGTTTTTATGGAAGATAAAGAGTTCCAGAAACAGATGCAGCGCGTAGAGGCGCTGGTTCACGAGGTTGAGGCGTGGCCTGATGTGGAGGCGCGAGGGCTGGCGTTAGAGCTTGTGCAATCGCTCATGGATTTTCACGGCGCAGGGCTTGAGCGCATGATGGAGACGATTGCGCAATCAGGCGAAGCGGGTCAATCGGTCTTCAAAGACTTTGCAGGTGATGGGCTGGTTTCGAGCCTGCTGCTGCTTTACGGGCTGCACCCGTTAGAACTTGAATCCAGAGTGATGCAGGCTCTTGATAAGGTGCGTCCTTATCTGGCCTCGCACGGCGGCAACGTGGAACTGCTCGGCGTTGACGAGAGCGTGGTTCATCTACAGATGCAGGGAAGCTGTCATGGGTGTCCTTCGTCTGCCATGACGTTGAAGCTGGCGATTGAGGAGGCGATTTACGAAGCCGCGCCGGATGTGACCGCGATTGAAGTTGAAGGAGTGGTGGAACAGCCCGCGCATAGCGGACTGGTGCAGTTAGGGAAATCTAAAACGAGAGAAGAGGCTGCGAAGCCAGCTAACGGGAACGGCAGGTGGGCGGAGGTGAGCGGTCTTGATCTGCTTGCGCTTGGCGGTGTGCAATCGCTGGACGTGAGTGGCCGCTCGATTCTCTTCTGCCGTTTGGGAGAGACGTTCTACGCATACGATAGTCTCTGCCCGGGCTGCGGGCGCAACCTGCACACTGCTCGCCTTGTAGCCAACAGTTTGATCTGCTCCACTTGCGAGCGCCATTACGATGTTGTGCGAGCGGGGCGCGGGCTTTCCCATCCAGAGCTACAGCTTGAGCCGTTCCCCTTACTTATCGAACAGGGTCAGGCAAAAATAGCCCTACCCAATTAATGATTGCGCATTTCGGAATGCGTATTTTTTACTGTTAACGAGAAGGTGTTATTTCCTGACACCTTTCGCCTAGTAGCAAGAGGAGATTAAGAGCAATGACACAGCATGATACTTCAAGGGACGCGCCCTCGCATGATGCGGGCACGGGCAGCGGCGAGGAGAAGAGTTCGACCGAAGGGAAAGAGGCCGGTCGTCACGACCATGATGAGACGACTCATGCGGATCGCCCCGCAGGCGGATCAACGGCAAGAGACTCCACGAGCATCAATGCGGATGATCGTGATCCGATTGATCCGAACATGCCGAACATGCCGCCAGCCTAATGACCAGCGGACGCGCGGATTTCGGATTGTGGGTTGGAAAGCAGGTCGAAGAGATAAGCTCTTAATTCCATCTCAATTTCTTCTTCAAATCCGCACGTTCACATTCCGAAGTGAGTATGAGTCAGGATTCCAGTATCGAAGGCCAGGGACAAACGCCACTGTCTGTGTTGCGCAGGTTCGTGCGACCGCGCGCCGTCGCGGAACGTTGCGAGATGTGCTCGGCTGCGCTGCCACCCGGTCATGAACATCTGGTCGAACCATTGAGTCGCCAACTCCTCTGCGCCTGTCAGCCCTGCGCGATTCTCTTCAGCGATCATGAAAAGACGAAGTACAAGCGAGTCCCCCGGCGCGTAGAACTTCTGACCGATTTTCTACTGACGGATGAGCAGTGGGAGAGCCTGTTGATTCCAATCGGCATGGCTTTCTTCTTCCACAGCACGCCCGATGGCAAAGTCGTAGCGATCTATCCCAGTCCTGCCGGGCCGACCGAATCTCTGCTCGATCTGGAATCATGGCAAGACATAGTGCGCGACAATGCGGTCTTGCAGAAGATGAACTCGGACGTTGAGGCGCTGTTAGTCAATCGCGTCGGTCAATCGCGCGAATACTTCTTAGTGCCGATTGACGAATGCTACAAACTCGTCGGCTTGATTCGCGCCAACTGGCGCGGCCTCTCCGGCGGCACAGAGGTCTGGCGAGAGATAGCAGGCTTCTTTAATGAACTTAAAGAGAGAGATGGAAAGCAGTGATAAGTGATAAGTGATGAGTGATAAGAAAGAGCCGGAAAGCTTTTCTCTTATCACTCATCACTTATCACTTATCACTGCTCTTAGTCATGCCAGATTTGAGTTTTCAGGTTGAAGGTGCCGAGGCCGTGGCGTTCGCGGCCTCTCCGCTGCTGGCTCTGAAACTGCGTGTTACGAACGCGGTCGAAGATGAGCCTGTGCAGACGGTCGCACTGCGCTGCCAGATTCAGTTAGAAGTAGCACGCCGACGCTACGACTCGCAGGAACAGGAACGTCTACAAGACCTTTTCGGAGAGCCGGAGCGCTGGAGTCAGACCTTGCGCACCATGTTGTGGACGCACACGAGTGTGATAGTTCCGCCGTTCACGGGAAGCTCGCTCGTTGATATGCCCGTGCCATGCACGTTCGATTTCAATGTTGCCGCAACTAAATATTTCGCAGGTCTTGAAAGCGGAGAGATTCCGCTCTGCCTGCTTTTCAGCGGAACAATCTTTTATGAAGCGGAAGATTTAGGGCTGCAAGTCGCGCAGATTCCGTGGGACAGAGAGGCCAGGTATCGTCTGCCCGTTCAGGTCTGGCGAGAGATGATGGACATCTATTATCCCAACAGCGCGTGGCTCAGCCTGCGAAAAGATGTCTTCGACCGCTTGCATGAATTCAAGAGGCGGCGCGGTATTCCGACCTGGGAGCAGGCGTTAGAGAGAATTCTTTCAGCCGCCGAAGAGAAGGATGTCGAAGAGTTGAAGGTTGAGGAGAAAGTCTGAGGATGAATCTTCAGCTTGTGGAAAGAATAGCCAATGCCGTGCTCTATGAAGGGTACATGCTCTACCCGTATCGCCCGTCAGCTGTGAAGAACCAGCAGCGCTGGAATTTCGGCGCGCTCTACCCCAGAAATTACAGCGAGGCGCAAGCGCCGCACACAGATGCGTGGAGCATGCAGACGGAATGTCTGGTGCATGGGGATGAACGAAGCGTGCTGGATGTCAAAGTCAGATTCCTGCATCTGCTCGCGCGCGAAGTGGGCGTTCCTGTTGCGGAATGCGGAATGCGGATTGCGAATTGCGATGATGAGGAGCTGCAAGATTCTATCTCCGATTCCGATTTCCGAGCGGTGGGGTCGCTTGAGGTTGGCGAGCAGGTTTTTCATTCGTGGCAGGAATCGGTCGAGCGCGGTGTCAGCGCATCAAGCTCTACTTTGCGCGAGTTGGTTGCTCAACCGCAGGAGCGTAGATTCAGTTTTGATTCCAGCCGGACAATAGAACCGTTGCGCGATTCAAATGGGTTGATAGTTGGCATACTGGTTCGTAAGCAGCAGGCCATAGAAGGCGCTATCGAAATTCGGATTGCTGATTGCAGATTGCTGATTGATGAAACGCAAAGACTGGTTTCCAATCAGCAATCAGCAATCAGCAATCAGCGATTATTCAAGGTCACAGTGCGTATTCTAAACCTTACGCCGTTCGATGAGACGAAAACCGATAATCGTGATGCTGCTTTGATGCGCGCACTGGTTTCGACGCACACTATTCTCAGCGTGCGGGATGGCGAGTTCATCTCGCTGCTTGATCCGCCGGAAGCTTTTCGTGAGCATGCTGCTGCGTGCAGCAATGTGGGAACGTGGCCTGTCATGGTCGGCGAAGAGGGAGCGCGTGATTGCATGCTCTCTTCGCCGATAATTCTTTACGATTACCCGCAGATTGCGCCCGAATCGGCTGGCGATCTGTTCGATGGAACAGAAATAGATGAGATTCTTACTCTTCGCATCATGACTTTAACCGATGAAGAGAAGCGCGAGATGCGCAGCTCGGACGAGCGCGCCCGTCAGATACTTGAGAGAACCGAGACGATGCCGCCGGAGCAGTTGATGAAGCTACACGGCGTAGTACGCAGCCTGCGCCCTTCAGGCGAGGGTGAAACAGGTAAATAGTAAATGGCAGAAAGCCGTTTCCATCTACTATTCACCATTGACGAATTATGAACGAATGGGAATGGCAGCTTCTTGAAGAGCGGACGCAACCTGATCACGTCAGCGTCTGTGGGATCGAATTGGGGCCGGGCGCTCGCGTTCGTTTGCGCCCGCGCGCAGGCGGCGACATCCTTGATCTTGCGCTCGCGGGCAAAGTAGCCATCATAGAAGCAATCGAGCAGGATTATGAGGGCAAAGTTCATCTGGCCGTAGTTATTGAAGACGATCCGGGGCGCGATATGGGAATGCTGCGCCAGCCCGGCCATCGCTTCTTCTTCACTACTGAAGAGGTTGAGCCGCTCTTGCCCGGCGAATCTGAAAGCGAGAGTTGATGACGCGCCCCACTATTCTTATCGCGGGCATAGGCAACATCTTTCTGGGCGATGATGCCTTCGGCTGTGAAGTTGTAAAGCGTCTGATCGAGCGCAAGTTGCCGGACGAGGTGCGCGTGGTTGACTTCGGTATACGCGGCTTCGATCTGGTCTACGCGCTCATGGACGGCTACGACGTGACCATCTTCGTTGACGCGACCCCGCGAGGCGAAGAGCCGGGCACGCTCTACACCATAGAGCCTGACCTCGGCGAGCTTGATAACGTGGATGCGCAGGCAGCAATGATTGAGCCGCACGGCATGAACCCGTTGAAAGTTCTGGGCATGGCGAAAGCAATGGGCGCAGAGTTCAAACGAATCCTGCTGGTTGGTTGCGAGCCTGAGAGCACAGGCGAAGAGGATGAAGGGCGTATGGGATTGAGCGCGACGGTGGAGGCTGTGGTGGACGAAGCCGTCGGCGTAGTTGAATCGCTCGTGGCGAGCGTACTTGAAGAGAGTCGCGCACGGCGCGCTGGAGTGTGAGCAATATTTTTTTTAGAAAGGGAGATCACTTGTCATGAAACGTCAAGAGTCTTTGGAAAGAAGAGAGAGGAGGTCGTCAGGTATGAATCTCTGGTCTATCATCGGTGGCGCAGTGCTTGTGGCCGCCGCAGCCGCAGTGATTGTCAGCATCCCGGACATCAAGCGGTATATCAAGATAAGCACCATGTAATGCTTCCGCTTGAAACCGCAGGCGAGTGAAACTTGAGGACTTCAATCGGATGATTGCCGGGCGTGTGTCGAAGATTCGCGTGTGACTGGAATTGCGCGTGCGAAGAGGGCGAGGTGACTGGGATGCAAGGCGAAAGAGAGAACGACAACCTCTGTGCGGGCGACGTTTTGAAAGGGCTGATGGCTGGCATCGTCGGCGGGCTGGTTGCATCATGGACTATGAATCAATTTCAAGCTCTTTTGGGCAAATTGATGGAAGATGAAGAGAGACCGCATGGCGCTCAAAGCTTGCAGCAAGGCTCGCCTGAACATGGCATCGGACGCGAGCTAAAGGAGCGCGGCAGCGACTCGCCAGACGATAACGCGGCGGTGAGAACGGCCAACGCCGTTTCCGAACTCGTCTTCGATCACAAGATGACAAAGAGCGAGAAAGAGATGGGCGGAGCCATCGCGCATTACGCTATGGGTGCGACTTCGGGCGCAATCTATGGCGCGGTGGCAGAAGTGCTGCCGGAGTCAACTATTGGCTTAGGGTTGCCGTTTGGCGCTGCCGTCTGGGCTATGGCAGATGAAGGCATTGTGCCAGCGCTCGGACTATCAAGGTCAGCGACGGAGTATCCTCTGGAGGTACACGCATACTCTCTTGCTTCCCACTTTGTTTACGGTCTGACGACCGAGATAGTGCGGCGCGGGGTGCGCAGCGTGCTCTGATTATCTGTATCGGTGGCGCGCCGAAAGCGAGCCGTAAGCCAGTCGGACTTTCAAAAACGAAGGGCGGCAGTTTTCGATTCAACCAAAATTTATGAGCGGGAATGAAACAGCCGCCGTCTCCTATCGCATAGACGCAAGCCGCAGCCGATTCCTTGTGCGTGCAGAAGCATCCGGGCTGCTCTCCGTTTTCGGGCACAACCCGACAATCGCGGTTCGCGGCCTCGGCGGTGATGTCAGATTCGTTCCCGGTACGCTTGCTTCAGCTTCACTACTTGTGTTGGTGAAAGCTGATTCGCTCGCAGTCGTGGGCGATGTAAGCGAAAAGGATCGTCGTGAGATTGACCGCGCCATGCGCGAAGAGGTGCTTGAAGCCGTTCGTTATCCTGAGATCGTTTACATGAGCAGAAGCGTCTCTGCGAACCGTACGGCTGAGAATCAGTATCGCATCACTATCAACGGCGACCTCTCCCTACACGGCGTCACGCGCAATAGACCGATTAACGCGCAGATAACTGTAAACGACCAGAGCTTGCTTGCACGCGGCGAGTTTGCATTGCGGCAGACGGATTACAACATCAAGCCGGTCTCTGCTGTAGGAGGTACGATCAGAGTCAAGGACGAGTTGAAACTGTCGTTCGACATCAGCGCTGAGAGAGCAGAAGCTAGAGATTAGAGGCTAGAGGTCAGTAAAAGCATTTCTACTAGCCTCTGACCTCTCATCCTTATCTTTTATGCACGAGCTTTCAATCGCCATGAGCATGATAGAGATGGCAACGGAAGAGGCCGAGCGCAGGGGCGGTGTGCAGGTTAGCGCCGTGCATCTCAAGCTTGGGCCGCTTTCGGGCGTCGTAAAAGAAGCCCTGCTCTTCTCTTACGATGTGGCCTGCGAGGGCACGCCGCTTGAAGGCTCGCGCCTCGTCATAGAAGATGTTCCGGTCGTGGTCTATTGCCCCGAATGCGAAGAGGAACGAACTCTTGATTCTATCCAAAAATTCTCTTGCGCTGTTTGCGAGACTCCGACGCCGCAGATCTTGCGTGGGCAGGAGCTTGAAATCGTAGCTTTGGAGATAGAGGGATGAGCGCACAACCCCGCCTTGTCGAAGTAAGACAGAACGTGCTGAAGCAGAATGATCTGCTCGCCCGTGAATTGCGCAGGCGTTTTCAGGACGCGGGGCTTTATGTAGTCAGTCTGGTCTCAAGCCCCGGCGCAGGCAAGACAGCTTTTCTCGAAAAGATGCTTTCCAGTCTAAGAGAGAGAGGCTTGCGCGTCGCGGCGCTCGTCGGAGACCTTGCGACGGACAATGACGCTGCTCGGTTAGCGCGCGCCGCAGTTCCCGTCAAGCAGATAAGCACAGGCACGGTCTGTCACCTTGATGCGCAGATGATAGAGCGCGCTCTCGATGAATGGAGTCTGGAGGAATTAGACCTGCTCTTTATAGAAAACGTCGGCAACCTGGTCTGCCCGTCAAGCTATGATCTGGGCGAGAACCTGCGCATCGTCCTGCTCTCCACGACCGAAGGGGAAGATAAGCCGCTGAAATATCCTACGATATTTAACACTGCGGACGTATGCTTGATTACAAAGATAGATTTGGCCGAAGCAACAGAGTTTGATCTGACGACCGCGCTTGCGAGCATTCAACAGGTGCGCCCCGGCATGAAAGTATTTCAGGCTTCTGCGAAGACCGGCGAGGGAATGGACGAATGGCTGAAATTTTTGGAAGGGAAGAGGAAGAGCAGTGATGAATGCAGAATGATGAGTGATGAATTAAAGAGAGAATAGCTCTTAATTCATCACTCCGCATTCTGCACTCTACACTGCTTTTAGATGGTGGCTACGCGAACTCAAATTCTGGTGCGGGGCATGGTTCAGGGCGTAGGCTTTCGCCCCTACATCTACACGCTTGCGATGCGGCGTGCGCTCAAAGGGCGCGTCTTCAATAACACGACCGGAGTTGTCATTGATGTCGAAGGCGAGGCCGTAGAAATCGAGCAGTTCGTCTGCGAAATCCGGGCGTGCCCGCCCCCGCTCTCTCAAATAGAATCCGTAGAGCGAAGTGAAAGTTTAGACCCGGCCAACTATCAGGACTTCTTCATCATCGAGAGCGCTTCGGATTCGGAAGAGAAGTTCACGCCCATCTCTGCTGACATTGCTACTTGCTCAGACTGTCTGGATGAAATGTTCGACCCTGCGA
>DATHJK010000254.1:0-7367 GCA_035316225.1 Pyrinomonadaceae bacterium | reverse complement strand
AACTCGTTCGTTCCTGCACGGGTCGCCACGTTGACGATACCGCCTGTTGCGCGACCGTACTCGGCTGAGAAGTTGCTTGTGATGATACGGAACTCTCCGACCGAATCGAGCGGCACGCTCTGGCCGACGCCAGCCGTGAACGTGTCAACGTTCTCGCCGCCATCTAACAGGATGTTAGTGCTGGCGGCGCGCTGGCCGTTGATAGCAACGCCCACGCCGCGCGCTGTCGCACCGGACTGGGCGTCTGCGTTGTTAACGTCAGAGACGTTACCCGCAATCGCGGCGAGCGCATACGGGTTACGAGTGATTGTAGGCAGCTCACGAATCTGTGTGCCGCTGACCACGGTGGATAATTCCTGAGTTTGCGTGTTGACCTCGACGCCCGATCCGCCGACGAACGTAACGGTGCCGCCGGAGATCTGCTGTGTGCCGAGTTTTGCCTCTACGGTGAGCTTGGAACCGACCGTCACCTGCACCGGCTGAACGAACTCAGCAAAGCTTCCAGCCTTAACTGAAACGCTGTAATTGCCGGGTTGCAGGTTGGTAAACTGAGCCTCACCGTTGTCGCCGGTCGTTGCGGTCTTCACATCACCTCGATCAGTCGAAGTGAGTGTGATAGCTGCGCCGGGAACGATAGCACCGTTAGGGTCAGTTGCCCTTACAAGGACCTGTCCCGTTTCGGTCTGCGCGAATGCAACTACCGCAGAGGTGGCCAACACTAACAAGGCCATGACGACGAATGAAACGCCGCTCCTGACCAAGCGTTGTAGTTGGAATGACATTTAGAACCTCCTAGGTTACTGTTATGCGTGAATTAAAATTTTGGGAGACGCGAAAGCCTGCATTGGCTTTAGTTCTCAGAACTCGTTCGAGGACGCTTCTCAAATTCCATCGTCAAAAGACCTTGATTTGCAAGGTCGTCTTCGGGCCTTCTGTCTACAGAATCCGGGTCGCTCTCATCTGGCTCTCAAATCTTTGACTAAAGGCTTACAGCAAAGCGTCGGTTTCCAAACGGCAAAGATTATGCCAGCCGGATGTTAACTTTCCCCGGATTGGTAAACGTTTACCACTCAGCCCTTTATCCGGGGTGGAGGAAAATCGCGACAGTCCGTACGGCTTGTCCTTCATCTAGTTTTTTGGATTTTTTCTGATTTTTTGAAGGGAGGGCGTCCGGCCTACTTCAAGACCTCGAACTCGAAGTGCAACTCTTTGCCACGGATAATGTTGCAGAGATAGAACTCCCAGAATTTTCGCGTGAAACGAAACCCGGGCCACCGTTGATCCAGATTTGTGATGAACTCAAGACCGAGCGAGCGCCACAAATTGGCGAGACTTACGTAAACGCGAACTGGCTTCAGGCGCACGTCCGTGTAGAAGGGAAAGTTTATATGTCCCTCTACGAAGCAGTTGAATGAATAGCTGCTCAGGTGATTGCGGTGCGTGAGGTCTGTGGCCCAATCCGGGTTAGAGTAATGAGGAGCTATCAGATTAATCTTTCCCCCGGGTCGAGTGATGCGATGAAGCTCCGTGACGAAGCCCATGGGATCAGGCACATGTTCCAGCACGTGACGGCTTATGACCAGATCGAACGCATTATCGTCGAACGGGTAAGGGAACAGCCCCAGGTCGTGTATGACATCGGCTGCGGTGCGCGGGTTGTTGTCCATCCCCACTGCGCCCGGATACTTATTCGCGCCGCAACCTACGTCAAGAATTTTTATCTCTTGAAGCGGCGCGCTCATTGTCGAGTTGGATTGAACCATAAGAGAAAGAGGTCGGAGGCTAGAGGTTAGAGGTCAGTCAAATGCTTTTCACTAGCCTCTAACATCTGTTTTGCAAAGCCTTTGAAATCGAGAGCGTGAAGGGGAAGACCAAGTTGCTCTTGAAGCTCTTGCGTCGTCATGCCGTCCAGCATAACCGAGTCGCCGCTCTTGATTGCGCTTGAAGGGATGATTACGAAATCACCGCGTACGCTCTGGCGCGCCGAGAGAAAATCTCCGCCCGTCAACAACCCCGCGACCGCAACGTCGCCGCCGAAATAGTTGTTCTCCACACCCACGAGATGAAGATCGTATCCGAAGCGTCGGTTCAATCGTTCGAGCGAGCGCTTCAGGATTGGCGCAAACAGCGTCCCCGTCATCACTGTGCCGTGAAAGGAGCGCGCACCTCTCTTCACTGCTCTTCTTTCAAGACGACGCAAGAGCGCGTCGAACTCGTTATTAAAGGAGCGCACCATGCCTATTCCGTCTTCAATCTGCGGGTAGTCGCCGTAGTGAATCCTACGGGGCACTGTGCGCCCCGCGCGAAGATAAATCTCGTCGCCGAGGAAAGCGAAGGTCGTCCCCATACGAGCGCGAAATTCCTGTTGGACGGGTTTTAGTTCTTCGATAGTACGCCGACAGAATTCCGGCGTCACAGGAGTCAGCCGCTCGTCCGTGTTGTAGCGCGTCAATCCAAGCGGCACGACGGCCACGCTCTTCACGCGCGGATAAAGTTGGGCCAGATCATTTATCGTTCCGAGCAGAATCTCGCCGTCGTTTATTCCGGGACAGAGCACAACCTGAGCGTGAATCTCTATGCCAGCGTCCAGCATGCGCTCCATCTTTTCCGAAATGTCCGCGCGCTTTCGCTCTACGCCAAGAAGGTATGCGCGAATGTCCAGATCGGTCGCGTGAACCGATACGTACTGCGGCGACAATCGCTGCTCGATGATGCGCCGCATCTCGTCTTCGGTTATAGAGGTGAGCGTGGTGTAGTTGCCGTAAAGAAATGAGAGACGAATATCTTCGTCGCGTATGAAGAGCGATGGGCGCGCCGTTTCCGGGTTGCCTTTGCAGAAGCAGAAGATGCACTCGTTGGCGCACTGGCGCGGGACAATCTGCTCGAACATGAGGCCGAAGTCTTCGCCCTCGTCGCGCTCTATGTCCAGTTCCCAGTCTTCACCGTTTCGCTTGCGAACTTCCAGCAGGACTTCGGTTTCGCCGCCAGTCTGAAAACGAAAATCAAGATAATCGCGCACAACGCGACCGTTGACCTTAACAACGCGGTCGCCAGCTTCAAGCTCAAGCTCATCGGCAATGCTTCCGCGCGCAACTTCTGTAACTTCTACGCCGCGCCGTCTTATCTGCGTGACGGCTGGGGCGACTGCAAACTCGTACATCGAAAACTTCTTCCAAAGGCTTCGCGCCCCCGAATAAAGCGGGAAGCCAGATTAATGTTGGTTCATATAGCGACCGCCGGCCTATTTCTCAACAGGCTGAGGAAAATTTTAGTATAACAAATCGCCGCGTGGTTGTCGCAAGCCACTTCAGCATCTAGTCTATTCATTCTTGAAGGAAGTTGAAACAAAACTCGCCAACGCAGATTGGGGAGTAGATGGAGGAATCACGGAGGATTTCAGATTTGAGATCTGAAATCTCAAATACTTTATTTTTTCTTCGATCCAGATGTCAGTGTACTTTCCGGTCTTCGGTGGTAAACCGATTTCTCGTCTCCGCTCCAGAATAAATAAACTCTAGGGCAAACGCATCTAAATTTTTAACTGCGGCAGGCAAGTGGCTTAAAGCTTCGCTTGCTTTTCACAACAAATTGTAATTGCTACGCACCGTTAGAGATAAATTTTTGATGCGTTCGCCCTGATAAACTCTGATGCGGGCTTAACCTTCAGCGAGAATCATGTATAATCCGTCAGCCTGAAAATGTAAGACGCCGTGCGCGCCCGACCGTTTCTCTTCAAAATCAACCAGCGCCGTCACGAAAAGATTTCCGAAGGCAATCAGTTATGAAAAGATTTTTACCCGTCGCCGTCATACTTATTTTGTTTGGAGCACACATCTCCAGCGCGCAGACGCAAGCGAGCAGTCAAGCCCACAGAAACAGCGGCAATCAAGCGTCCAATTCCACGAAACCTAAGCCGAGCAGGTCTCGCGCCAAACCCGCTAACAGTTCATCAGGAGCGGCTGCCTCTTCAGGAGCAAATCAATCACCTTCTACTGCTAACGACACGCAGCAATCCAGTAGCACTGCGGACGCGCCCGCGCCGCAAGCGAGCGCTGCATCAGCAAACGCTGCTGCTGCCACAGACTTTTTTAATAGAGGACAGGAGCATTACCGCGCGCACAGATTCCAACAGGCAGTGGCCGCATACAAAAAAGCGCTTAACCTGAGACCGAACGACGCGCAGACCCACTACGAGCTTGGCATGGCCTACTACAGCCTGAACCTTTACACGGATGCGGCTTCGGAATACAGACAGGCTATCAAGCTCAATCCGAAATCGGCTGACGCGCACTTTCGTCTGGGCTGGATGAATTACGTGCTTGGCAAGAAGCGCGCGGCTACAGAAGAGTACGAGAGGCTGAAGACGCTGGACCCTGCGATGGCTCAGAAGCTCTACCGCATCATAAACGAGCAGACGGGGAGCGCAACCGCCGAGCACACCAACGCTCCATCTCAAAGCAATGCTTCGCCTCAAACGAGCGCGACGAGCCAGCAACTAACTCAAACACCCGCAGATCAGACAGCAGCGGCAGCGCAACCGGAGCCGACCGTTACGACTGTGCTCAGACCTCCATCCGACTCTGCGCCAGCGCCGACTTCTTCGCCCGCAAATTCTTCGCCCGCTAACAACTCTACAACAACGCCGAGCGACGGTACGGTGTCGTCAACGCCCCCATCTACGCCTGCTCCGTCTTCGACAACTGCGAACAATTCATCGAACAGCGCGAATCCTACAACAGCGAATCCTACAGCAGCGAGCGCCGCTTCTGCGCCGAGCGAAACTTCTTCGCCAGCCGCAACGGAAGCAGATGCTCTCGTAGCAGACGCGCCGCCGACAACCATCTACCGCGTGGGCGTAGGCGACGTGCTGGATGTTCGCGTTGCAAACAGTCCTAATAGTCGCTCGACGCTCTACACAGTTCTCGATGGCGGTGTGCTGGATTTCCCGCTCGCAGGTGGGCCAATCAAGATTGCAGGTATGACGACCGGGCAGGTCAGTGTCAAACTGGCTGGCGAGCTTCGTCGTCGTAATGTTCAGGAGAGCACGCAGATTTTAGTGAGTGTGCGCGAATTTTCAAGCCACACTATCTTAGTTAGCGGGCTGGTCAGCTATCCTGGCTCAAGAGTCTTGAGGCGAGAAGCCGTCCCGCTCTACGTGGTTCTGGCCGAAGCTCAGCCGCGCCCGGATGCCGGAAGAGTATTAATCATGCGCGACGGCGCGCAAGTCTCCTCCGTTGACCTTAATGACCCCACTGCGACAAGCGTGCTCGTCGAACCCGGAGACGTGATAACCGTCTCCGCTCGCCAGCAGCAGTTCTATTACATCGGCGGTCGCGTCAACTCACCCGGCCAGAAACTCTTCCAGCCCGGCATCACACTGACTCAAGCTATACTGGCGGCTGGCGGATTAACACGCTCAGGCGAAAACGTTGTTGAGGTCGCGCGCGAGGGCGCAGATGGTCGCCTGACTACAACGCACTACGTCCTGCGAGATATTAAGACCGGCAGAATACAAGACCCACACCTTCAGCCTGGCGACCGCGTAGAAGTAGGACACTGAAAGCAGGGATGAGGGCGGAGGGATGAGGGATGAATAAGAGGTTGAGCTAATTGCGTGTTGACGCCACTACTCATTCTTATTCATCCCTCATCCTTCATCCCTCATCCCTCATCTAGTCTTCTGTCAAACACTTTTCACTTTGACCTGTTTGCTCGCTCAAATTGAAAGTTATTGACATGGCTGATTCTTTGATTTAGTTTAGAAGTTGCCTTCCGTTATCTCCCCTTGCATAACGGTCTCTTATTCTTCATTTGATTTAGCGACACCAGTTAGAAGCCTTTTTCGCATCGAGGCCGCTTGCGCGTCCCGCTCATCTCGCTCCCATAAATCGGGAAGGCATGATGCTTGCAAACCGGACTGTCGGGGGCGCTACTCCTCGCGCCTCTTAAATTTCAAAAGAATCACAGGTCAACATGAACGCCGCAGAAATTTCCGCAGTCGCAACACCGAGCGCAATCCAATCTCCTTCTCTCCAAACATGCACGGATGCGCGCCCATGCGTGCTCTTAGTCGAAGACGACGCTGCCGTGCGCCGCTATCTTGAAGTAGTGCTGGAGCGCGCGGGCTACGCTGTCAAGACCGCCGCAGACGGACTCGAAGCGATGAAGATGGTGATGAGCGCAGGCTTCGATGCAGTGGTCACAGACGCGATCATGCCGCATCTCGGCGGCCAGGAGCTTTGCCGCTTCATACGCCGCCACCCGAAACTTTCAAAGTTGCCCGTCATAATTCTTAGCGCGCTCGAAAGCACGAACACCGCATCCGAAGATTCAGAAGCAAACGCACGCTTAGCCAAGCCCGTCCGCCCGGACGAACTCGCATCCTGCATTGCACGGCTACTGGAATAAGGCAGAAGTAAAAAAGGTAAAAGGCAGAAGTGAAGAAGGTTGAATGCCTTCCTTACTTCTGCCTTTTGCCTTTTTACTTCCTTCACAGCTTACGCTGTCGCGCTCGCAGTTCCTATGACCTTATCAACCGGCGTGTATTCGAGTCCCTGCGCAGTTGCGACTGCTTCGTAGGTGCAGTGACCCGCGTATGTGTTGACGCCCTCTTTCAACCCAGTGTCGGATTTGATGGCATCAATGAAACCCAGATGCGCAAGCTTCAGAGCGTAGGGCAGCGTCGCATTCGTCAACGCGAACGTCGAAGTGCGAGGAACCGCCCCGGGCATATTCGCCACGCCGTAATGGAGCACGCCCTCTTCGTAATAGGTAGGATTCGAGTGCGTCGTCGCGTGCGTCGTCTCGAAGCACCCGCCCTGATCCACCGCAACGTCAACGACGACCGCGCCGTTCGGAACATCCTTCAGCATGCTTCGCGTGACCAGTCTGGGGGCGGCTGCTCCCGGAACAAGCACAGCGCCTATGATTAAATCCGCCTGCGAGATGGCGTCGTGAATCATGTAGGCCGATGACGCCAGCGTAGAAATTTTCGATAGGAAGATGTCATCCAGTTCGCGCAGGCGATCCAGATTCTTATCGATGATAGTCACGTGCGCGCCCATGCCTACGGCGATCTTGGCGGAATTAGTTCCCACCACTCCGCCGCCGAGGATGACCACGCGCGCGGCTGGCACGCCCGGCACGCCGCCAAGCAAGATTCCGCGCCCTCCAGACATCTTCTCCAGATAATGCGCGCCGACCTGCACAGCCATGCGCCCCGCGACTTCCGACATAGGAGTAAGGAGCGGGAGCGTCCCTCGCCTGTCCGTAATCGTTTCGTAAGCGACGCCCGTGACTTTTCTTTCCAGAAGCTGCCTGGTCAGTTCAGGCTCCGGCGCAAGATGAAGATAAGTGAATAGCAGTTG
>DATHJK010000253.1:0-3017 GCA_035316225.1 Pyrinomonadaceae bacterium | reverse complement strand
GGCCGGAGGAGTTGTCGCGGCATTCTTCTCTTTCGGCGGGTGGTGGGACGTAAGCAAGCTAGCGGGCGAGATACGCGACCCCGAACGAACTTTGCCGCATGCTCTAATCTTCGGCGTGATGACGGTCACGCTCGTCTACGTTCTGACCAGCGCCGCATTCATCTACCTCGTTCCGATTGAGCGCGTAGCTTCGGGCGAGACTTTCGCGGCGCAGGCGGGTGAAGCCCTTTTCGGTCGCACGGGCGGGCAAATCTTTTCTGTGGTGGTTATAGTCGCAGTGCTCGGCAGCCTCGCCGCCATTGTCATCTCAGCGCCGCGCGTCTATTTCGCAATGGCTCGTGATAGACTCTTTTTTCAGGCGGCTGCAAAAATTCACCCGCGATTTGAGACGCCCGCGCCCGCCATAATTCTTCAGGCCGCTCTCGCATCGCTACTGGTGCTGCTCGGCACTTTCAACGAGATAGTGGCCTACTTCATCTTCGTCGTAGTCCTCTTCATAGCTTTAACGGTCGCGGCTCTCTTCGTACTGAGACGAAAAAAGCCGGGCAACACTGAATACCTGACACCGGGTTATCCGCTGACGCCCGCAGTGTTCCTGATACTGACGCTTCTGCTGCTGGTGCTGCTCGGCGGCAATAACCCCATGCAGGCATTTCTGGGCGTAGCAGTAGTTTTAATGGGATTGCCCGTCTATTACCTGCTCTTCCGCCGCAAGTCTTAAACATGCTATGAGCCGATTGCTCCGAAAGGATTTCATATAGCCAGCAACCTGATTATCTAAATGACTGCTGCGCAGAAATCCACCGCTCTGCGGTCTATTTATGCACGTTCTTCATTTAACTAACTTCAGCCGACCTGCGCCTTTGTTTCGTCAGATGCCACGTATTTCCGCGCAGTGCTTCTTGCGACGAGCGTGGGCTTTGATTGTGTGCCCTTAAATTCTTCATCACGCTCGCGGTTGGTCGCCGCTTCGAGCTGCGTCATGCGGCAACCGCCGTCGAAGACTGCACCCTGCTCAATTATAAGCGCGGGCGTCTGTACGTTGCCCTTAACTTTCGCAGCGCGCCCGAACTCTACGCGCTCTGTGGCGGTGATGTCGCCGTTGACCGTGCCGTTGATCTTAGCCACGCCCACCGCAACGCCTGCGTCAACCTGTCCGCCTGCGCTGACAATCAGCGTGCCCTTATCGGAAGAGATATGTCCCGAAAGGTGGCCGTCCACTCTCAGCATATCTTTGAAAGTCACGTCGCCATTGAGCATAGTGCCGCTGCCGACGAAGCCGCTCACGTTTCCCTCTTTTATGCCACGCGCCAGCGCATCCGTCTCCGATACTGCGCGCTGCGATGCCTGCGGTCTCTCTACGGGTGCCTGTGTCTGATAGTCCGGGGTCTGTGAAAGGGATGAGTTTGAAGTGTAAGATGGCGGCGCGGGCTGTTGCTGCTGCTGCTCCTGCGTCCGATTAACTTCCCTCTCTTGATTCCCTTTGCGCTCGGGTGTAGTGGTCTTTCCCATCCTGAACATGATTTCGTCCTCCGCTATTATTAAGTTTTCTGTATTGATCCTGACGACCGGGCTGCACCGGCGCAATACTGTGACGACGCCCGGCAACTCGGCGAGTAGTTACAAGCCATTGACTTGAAGCTTCAGCTTAAAGTGAGGCGGGATTCTTCGCTTGATAGCTAAACTTGAGGGGCAAACGGCTTTCGCGAAAAACCAACCTGGATGATACCCCTGTTTCTTCTCTTGAGAATATTACATTGTGGTTATAAAAACGTTATGATGAGTCCGAAAAGTAGAACCAGGCGTTTGGCAAAGCTTACCCTTTGCTTTTGGTCGAGCTATTCAATAGTGAAGTGATTATAGGATTGAAAGAAGCAGTTTCAATATCGGGAATGCGTCCCCGACAATTAGGAGAGCTTCAATGAGACTTCTAGCCGTAACGTTTCTGATTCTATTAATGCTTGCGCCGGGACACGCGACGATGACTGCGCGCAGTCCGAGCGCGCCTCAGTTCACGCCGTTCTGGACGAAATTCAAAGCAGCAGTCGTCGGAAGCGATAGAGAGACAGTCGCCTCTATGACCAAACTTCCTTTTGAGTACGGTCTCACCACGCTGTCTCGCGCAGATTTCATCAAGTCGTTCAATAAAATCTTTCCCGCAAATGTTCGCAGATGCTTTGCGCGAACCCGTCCTGCGAAGACGAACGACGGGTACATGGTCACCTGCAACCAACTCGATTATTACTTCGGCCTTGAAGGCGGCGAATACAGGTTTCTTTACATGGGGCCGGATGATTAAAAGACTAACACTTCTAACTGCTGTTCTGTTGTTGCTCTCTTTCCCGGCAGGCGCGCGGCGGGCAAGAAGCGCTCGCTCAAGCTTCGTGTCAAAGCCCAGGAGCATACGTCAGGTTGATTTCCGAAACTTTACTTACAAGCTGAATACATTGCCGCCCATTCGCGTTCGCAACGGAAGGCACAAGCGGCGCAACGACGATGACTTTGACATTGATGGAGTGGAGATTGCTTACGGCGATTTGACGGGCGACCGCCGAGACGAAGCTGTAATCATCGTTCGGTCAAGCGCAGGCGGCACAGGCTACTTTTCAAACGGCTTCGTCTACACGTTGCGCCACGGGCGTCCCGTTTTGCTCACGGAGTTCGACGGCGGTGACCGCGCGCAGGGCGGCATCGAAAGCGCAAAAGTCAGGCGAGGGCTATTGATAGTAGAGCGCGCTGGAGGCGAAGGCTTGTGCTGTCCTGAGTACGTAGAGATTACGGAATACGGCTGGGACGGCGCGCGGCTCGTTCAGAACGGCGCGGTGCGAAGAAGAGAGCTTCGCCAAAGCGACCCGCTTAACTAACGTCAGTTCGAGATAAGAGGATGCGCTGGTTCTTAGCTCCGTAGGAGCGATATAACAGTAGCCCACGTCGTAAGACGTGGGAAGTAAGTCAATCATAAAGAGAAGAAGCCCCGCAAGGGGCGACATAAATCCATCATCAATTATGTCGCCCCT
>DATHJK010000252.1:0-7099 GCA_035316225.1 Pyrinomonadaceae bacterium | reverse complement strand
CCTTGATCGCCGCGGCTGAAATAGAAACTTTTTCAGATTAATGAATTTTAGACCGCAATGGCTCACGGCGGCGCTTGGGGGTGTCTGCTTGACAACTTTCTCTCTCAGGTTTGAATATAAAGCCAGAGAGAGAAAAAGCTGTTTGTCTCCCGCCCGCTCTAATTCTTAGCAAGGGTTACATGCCCCAGCGCTTTTGCTCGGCGTCGTAGGAGAAATTCAAATGTCTAAGCTTCTCAAGAACATTATCTATCTTGCGCTAGCCATGCTCGCCGTCCTGTCTTTAAGCGCCGCGAGTTTTAGCTCTACATCTTCGCCCCAGAAGCATCGCAGCCGTAGCGCCGCACGCGCGCGGCACTCGAAGAGGAGCGCAGCAAGGAGAAGGAGACACGTCATATACGGGAGGCTTCCGCAGACGGCTGAGCCGGTGAGGACGGTAATCGTCGATCCCACTTTATTTCCCTCGCGCGAAGCCCAGGAGCCTGCACCTCGACCGCCATTGCCAAGAGGGCCAATCTCCGGCGGCGTACTGAACGGGAGAGCTATCAGTCTGCCTAAGCCCCCGTATCCGCCGATTGCGAGAGCCGCGCACGCAGAGGGACAGGTGATAGTGAAGGTCGTTATTGATGAAGATGGCAATGTGATCTCTGCGCAGGCTCTGTCCGGTCATCCGCTGTTGCGAGCGGCGGCGGTGGACGCAGCGCGACACGCCAGATTTGCTCCGACTCAATTATCCGGCCAGCCGGTGAAAGTTTCGGGTACTATCATCTATAACTTCGTAGCCCAGTAATGGAATGCTCGGCTCAAGCAGAATATAGAGAATGAACTCTCCACGGAGATGATGCAAAATCGCGCGGCTTTCGTCGTCCGGGCTTCGGCTATAAATTTTTCGTTAAGATAATATGAGAGACAATGTTAATTCCCCCGCAGGCAAATCACGCATTAGAAGGCTCAAGCTTACCTTCGTCGCGCTTTTCCTTCTCTTCGCTCTATCAATCTTCTACACGGGCTTTAACCGCGTCGCGGCATCCAGACCTACAGGCCAAGTGCCTACGCCCGGCGGCTTCGGGCCGCAGGCAGGGAATCAAGCGCCTGAGATGGCCTCTGTGCGATTCACCCGCGTAGGCGTGGGCCAGCGCATCACTTTCGGTATTTCTGTGATTGACGAAGAGTCGGACGACGTGCGCGTCGAGCTTGTGCAGAAGCCAGCGTCCGCCAGATATAACGAGAGGACTCTGACGGTTGACTGGACGCCGCAGGTTACGGATGGCCGTAGCGGCGACTTCGCGGTTCGCATCACAGAATTCGCGCGCGACACAGGCGATGTCAGACGCACGCTCTTGAAATCTTTCAGCATCAAAATAGAAGCCCAGCCCGTAACGTTACCAACACCGCAGCCCGGCTCGCTCGCCGTCGAAACTCTGGTTTCTATCACAGACACGGAACGATTGGCGGCAGCGAACCAGCGTTGGCCCATCGTCGCGCTCTTCGACCGCATAGCGCAGATAGAAGCGAGCAAGCAGATAACCACAGGGAGCAACATCAAGCCAACGACGGGCGCAGCCCTCTTTCGTGATGCGCTGAAAAATCTGGCGGCGCTTCATCACAACGAAGAGATTGACCCGGACAGCCCGCGATTTAACCAGCAGTGGAACGCCGAAAACTGGCGGCTCGTCATGGTGCGACCGCGTATGAACAAGAAGGTCTTCGAGCTTCGCATGGTCTATCGCAACGTGGTTGCGGCTGAGCCTGTTTACCTTATGCCGCGAATGAGAATCGTGCGCGGCAAAGACGCCGGACGCCCCGACGAAGTTAGACAGAAGAACAATCAAACGTTCGCGCGCCTGTTTCACGATGCATTCTTCGACGGCGCGAACCTGAAGCCTTTCGTTGCGAGCGACAGGCAGAAATATGGCGAAGCGCTCTCGGATTTCATCACAAAGGTGGTGACCTACAACGACCCTGCTGACCCGAACATGCAGGCAAACTTCGCTGCGTTGCCGCACAACGCGCGACTCGGCGGCGATGATGCGCTCGATGCGCAGGGCAAATATTTGCGAGGCAACGGCTGGGCTTTGGGCGTGATGAAAGTTGTTCCTGTGGAAAGAGGAGGCGCGCGCGTGCTCGCCTTCGCAAATCTTCCGATTGACGGCTTCGCAACTTCGATTAAGCCGAACCCTGCGGGGACGGCTTACGCTCCCTTTCCTGCGCCGCGCTTTAATCCGAGCAGCCCTGCGTTCATAAAGGGCTGGGACAGGTTGATTGACGTGGACGATCACGCGAACGTGGCTATACCTGACGAACACGATGGCAACAGTAGTGACGCGCCATCTCCCAGCAGCATTGATGCCTCGTCGCTCTCGCGCGGTTTCAAGAGCAAGTTAATGGTCGAAGAGACGAGTTTGCGCGACCCGCGTCGTCGCCTCTTTGAAGAGCGCGGGATGACCTGCATACAATGTCACGTGCGCAATTTCGACGAGGGCGATTACCTGGATGCAGCCGTGAGCGATCCCAAGCAGTTGGCGAAGATGACCGCGACGCGCGACATCCCGCGCCTCTTCTTCGTCATCACACCTGATGAAGAGCGCAGCGAGTTCTTCCGCCGCAACGAAGAGGAGCAGGTCGGCAACCTTCAAGGCGTCATGCGCGATTATCTGGGAATCAAGATAAACATCCCGCCTGCGCTCGCCGCCGACTGGCCTTTCAATACGAAGACGGGGAGAAGTTGAAAGATTAGAGGTTAGAGGTCAGAGGTTAGTAAAACCATTTTCACTGACCTCTGACCTCTAACCTCTGACCTCTTCTGTTATGGCTGTAGCATCACCTAGAATACCCTCAGCGCCGACAGCGCGACCGCTGCCGGTAATGGGTCAATCGAAAACGGAGTCCGACAGCGAGCAATGGGTCGAGCCTGTCAGGTGGGTCGCGCTCGCCGTCTTCCTGATTCTTCCCGTCTTCGCCCTCTTCCTACAGCGTTTTGCAGGGCGCGTGGTATGGACTGTTATCATAGCCGCGCTTCCGCTCTTCATAGTTTTTGTCGGTTATCATCGCTGGCGAAGAATCTGCCCGCTCGCGCTCTTTTCGCAGATTCCCGTCCGGCTCAGACGACCGGGAACGCGCAAGGCGTCCGAATGGCTTGAACGAAACTATTATTACGTCTCGTTCGCGGTCTTCTTCTTCTCGCTCTGGCTTCGATTGATCGCAACGAACGGGAGCGGCGCTGCCATCAGCATCTTCTTCATCGCAATCTCAGTGGCCGCGCTCTTGACCGGCGCGCTCTACACGGGCAAGACCTGGTGCAACTATTTATGTCCCGTCTCCTTCATCGAAAAGATTTACACGGAGCCGCACGGGCTTCGCACGACACAGAACTCGCAGTGCGTGAAATGTACTGCGTGCAAGAATGCCTGCCCGGACATCAACGAAGAGAACGGCTACTGGAAAGAGTTTAACCTCACAGCCAAGCGATTCGCCTATTACGCATTCCCCGGTCTTGTCTTCGGTTTCTATTTCTACTACTACCTGCAAGCGGGCACGTGGAGCTACTATTTCACGCGCGCGCCGAATTATAGCGGCGCGTGGGTGAATCAGCCCGCAGTTATGTGGACTGCATTTTGGCCGGGGCATAATGCTGAGACCGCAGGCTTCTTCTTCATGTGGGGACTGCCGCGCGCCATCGCCTCGATTTTAACTCTGGCAGTGTGCGCGCTTCTTAGTTTCGTTCTGTTCTCATGGCTTGAGATTTTCATCGGCACTTACTTGCGCAGGCGAGAAGCGGACGCGGATACGCATCGGGTTCGACACGTTGCTTTCTCTGTAGCAGCTTTCAGTGCGTTTCTAACCTTCTATACTTTCGCGGGCGCGCCTACGCTCTGGAGATTCCCCTGGGCTATACCGCATCTCTTCCTCATAGTGGTCGCACTGACCGCCACGCTCACGCTCGCGCGCCGCCTGCGCCGCTCGCCCAAAGATTTCGCAGAAGAGACGCTGGCGCGCAGCATCCTGCGTCGCTGGATTTGGGATGACATTCAGCCGCCGAAAGACCTTCACGAAGCATTCCTGATTCACACCATACGCTCGCGCGAGAACGCGCGCGGCGCGGCGCAGACCATAGAGATTTACAAAGAGGCCGTGCGCGAGATTCTTGCCAATGGCTTTGTGACGCGCGAAGAGGTTCACCTGCTGGAATCTCTGCGCAACCAGTTGCAGATAAAGAAGACGGATCATGACAAGGTGATGGCCGCGCTCGCGGATGAAGAGCGAGCGTTGCTGAGCAATCCTGCCAGGCAGGTCACGGCGGAGAAGCGCCTGCAACTCGAAACCTACTCGCGTGCGCTGGAACAGTATCTTGAAAAGATTCTGGCGGCGGACGGAAACGCCGACGACAGCTTCGTGCGACAGTTGCGCGCAGAGTATCGCGTGACGGAAGAGGAGCACGCGGCTGTGCTGGACGACCTGCTGGGCGGAACGCGCGGACTGGCATCGCGTCTGGCCGAAGAGATTGCCACAATCGAGCGCGCTGCGAAGACCATGCAGGTGCTGGACCTTCAGCCCTCGCCAACTCACGATTTTCTGAAAGACCTGCTCAGGCGACGCCGCGCGCATTCGGTCGAGATACTAGCGCGTGGCCTGAGCTTTTCGCTCGAAGAGGAAGAAGCCCTGAGCTTGCGCACCGGACTGTGCAGTTCAGAAGAGAGCGACCGCGTTGATGTTATCGAGCGGTTGCACGCTACCCTGCCGCACTCAATAGTAGACAAGCTACTGGACTCATATCGTCAAACGTCTCTGGCGGAATCGTCATTGCCTACGCTGACAGACACGCTCATTGCGCGCACACACAGCCTTGATCCAAACATTCGCGCAGTATCGCTCTACGCGCTGGGCGAGCGCGGCGCGGCTGATACGAAAATTCTAGTCAGGATGCTTGATGATGAGCACGAACTTGTGCGCGAGACTGCGGCTCATCTGAAGGAGAGGGCGGACGATGCGGCGCAAGACCAGATTGGCTCTCATAATCATCTCATCACTGTGGAGAAGATGATTGCACTGAGAAGCGCGCCTATCTTCTCAACGTTGGGGCCTGGGGCGCTGTCCGAGCTTGCTCGTGCCTCGCGCGAAGATGAATACGAGCCGGGGCAGGCACTCTGCATAGAGGGCGAAGAGGGCAACGAAGTCTTCATACTGCTTTCGGGCGAAGTCAGCGTCTTTGTGCGCGATGGTCTGGGCGAGAAAGTTGTAAGCAGCGAAGAGGCTGGAGGCTTCATAGGCGAGCTGGCAGTGTTAGACCCCGCGCCGCGCTCTGCAACCTTGCGCGCATCCGGGCAGGGTACGCGCGTCCTTCGCCTCGGCGGCGAAGCCTTTCGCAACGCGCTCAACGCAGACCCATCCATAGCCGCAGGCGTCATACGCACACTTGCGCACCGCCTGAGAAACAGGGCGGCCTAAATCGACGGGCGCTCCTCGTCAAACTTTCTAAATCGAAGACGGTTCGGCGCGTGCGCTCAATCGCGGCTGGACGCGAACGCGCGCAGGTATTTTTCAGGGATGGGAACGGCGCGCCGCTCGTCCAGATTCATAGCCACTTGCACTAGAGTCGCACGCGCGCAGAGCTTCGCATCGCCAGCCCGTCGCACGCTGTACTCAAAAACGGCTGAACTCGTCCCAGTGCTCGAAACATAAACATCTATCTCCGCCAGGTCGCCGTAAACCAGCGGCGCGAAAAATTCCGTCTTCACGCTCACAGTCGGAAACCCCAGCCGCTCATCTTCAATCATCTTCTGATAAGTGATGCCGCATCGCGCCGCGAAAAACTCTTCCATCGCTACGTGCAGGTAGTGAAAGATAACAGGATAGTAAACCAGCCCCGCAGGATCAGTGTCGCCGAATCGCACGGTGATGCGTGTGGAGAAAGGCATAAAGGCAGTGAATAGTGAATCGTAAATCGTGAATAGTGGTTGAAGAGATTCGTAACTTTGCTTTTTCTATTCACGATTTACGATTCACTATTCACGCTCCTTTCAGTTTCTTCCTGTCAATCTTGCCCCGGTCATTCTTCGGGAGCGTGGGGACGAACTCTATCCAGCGCGGGTATTTGTAGAGCGCGATACTTGATTTGACGAACTCTTTAATCTGTTGGGCCAACTCGTCATCGGGCGTGAATTTATCGCGCACGACGATGAAAGCTTTTGGTTTTGTAAGACCGTCACCTTCGTCGTGGCCTACTACGGCGCACTCAAGAACCGCTTCGTGCTGAAGCAGGCAGTTCTCAATCTCTGCGGGCGCGACGTAGATGCCTGAAACCTTGAGCATGTCGTCTGTGCGACCGTGATACCAGTAGTATCCATCAGCGTCCACATGGAACTGATCGCCGGTCGAGCACCAGTCGCCCGCGAAAGTCTCTTTCGATTTTTCGTGCGCGTTCCAGTAGCAGAGCGCCGCCGAATCACCCTTTACCTTGAGCGTTCCCATCTCGCCCGTAGAAACTTCACCGCCGTCCGCATCAACAATCGCAGCCTCGTAACCTTCGACGATTCTCCCCAAACTTCCGGGCTTCACGTCGCCCAAACGGTTCGTGATGTAGATGTGGAACATCTCAGCCGAGCCTATGCCATCCAGAATTTCGACGTTGAAAATTTTCATCCAGCGCTCGTAAAGCTCAGGCGGCAGAGCCTCGCCCGCCGAAAGGCAGAAGCGCAAAGGCGATAAGTCTCGCTCTTCAGCCCCTTCCATATTCAGCATAGAGTTAATCATCGTCGGCACGCTTGTGAGCACCGTGGGGCGAAACTTTTCTATAACCCCAAAAATCTTTTCGGGCGTCGAGCGCTCAGAAAAAAGCGCCGTCGCGCCGCCAACGGCGAAAGGGAATAGCAGGTTCGTGCCCGTCGCGTAGCCGAAGAAGAGTTTCGGAACAGAGACGGTTAAATCTCGCTCGTCCATCCCCAGCACACGCTTCGCATACACCTCTGTATTAAAGGGAAGGTCGTGCTGCAAATGCACAGCGCCTTTCGGATGCCCTGTCGAGCCTGAAGTGAAGAGCCAGATTGCAATGTCGTCGCGGTGCGTATCTGCGGGCGTCAGGGATTCGCGCATCACCGAGACGGTC
>DATHJK010000251.1:0-7626 GCA_035316225.1 Pyrinomonadaceae bacterium | reverse complement strand
TACGCGCGCATGAGTGTGAAGGTGAGGACGAAACGTAAATTTTGAGTTGGAGCGGAAGGACGGAGTTGAACCGACGACTCAAGTTTGGAAGACTCGCGTGTTGCCCGTTACACCACTCCCGCTTTTAGAGAGACCTGAGAGGGCGGTGCGGGAGTTGAACCCGCATAGTAAAATGGGGCGGCTGAAGGGATTTGAACCCCCCAGTGAGAATTAAATCTCGTTGCGTTCGAAGCGCAATGCCTTATCCATTAGGCTACAGCCGCGTTTAATCGGTAACGATAAGAGTTATTGCGCTTGGCAGTAATTCTCCGGTGACAATTAGCACAACGAATTTCACATTTGCTTATTTCAATTAATATTTTTTGCCAGCTAACTTTGTGACCTACCATTTTGGCTATTTCCCGCTCTTTTTTGCCTCGAACATGATCAAACTCCAAAACGAGTGGGTCGGATTCTCCACAATCTACGCAATGATTTGTTTTTAGATAGCCAAAAATTTTCTCATGTAAGGCTTCGCGCTGTCGCCTATTATTTACTTCATTCCTAAGAAGATATTTCTGTTTATTCTTTTCATAGTGTTCCTTACTTAGGTGCTTTTGGCAGGTTGAACAATATCTATGACGAATACCTTTGACTTTATTCCGCCAAGTAAATTCTATTTCATCAAGATGAGCTAGACATTTTGAGCATTGTCTTTTCATAAGCCTATTATAAACAACTATGCTTCAAATACTATCTTATTCGAAGCGACCCGCTCTTGTTTCCGTTAAGCTAACCGCCCGTGCTGAAAATTTTGGTGTGAGCGACGAGACTCGAACTCGCAACCTCCTCGCTGGCAACGAGGCGCGCTCTTGCCCTTTTGCGCTACGCTCACCGAACATGGTCGGAGTGGGAGGAATCGAACCTCCGTAAACTTGTTCCCAAAACAAGTGCCTGAAATCCACTAGGCTACACTCCGAAGAAAAAGTTGGTGCGCCAGGTGAGATTTGAACTCACAGTCCCTTGATTAAGAATCAAGTGCTTTATCCGGTTTAGCTACTGACGCACGCGACGGGACACGACGGGACTCGAACCCGCGTCTTCTGGATCGACAATCCAGCGCCTAGCCTCTCGGCCACGGTCCCAAAGAGAAAAGATTGGCAGGGCGTGCCGGATTTGAACCGGCGATCTCTTGATCGAGAATCAAGCGGCTTAGACCTGACTTGCCAAACGCCCCGCGAGAGAATCTTTCTTAAGGGTGGTCAGTGAGGCTCGAACTCACGATCTCCCGCTTCACGGGCGGGCGCTTTCCCGTTGTCTAAGCTATGACCACCATTTGAAGGGCGACAAAATTTTTGAAAGTGACAGGACATTTCAAAGATGTAGTCACTCTCGGCATTCGCCCTTCGTGAAATCCTGACAGGGATGACGAGACTCGAACTCGCAACCGACTGATTGAAAATCAGCCCGCTTTCCATTTCGCGTTCATCCCCATGAAGAATTTTTTTGAGTGCGCGCGGAGAGATTTGAACTCTCACATGAGTCGGGTTTAAGCCGACCGCCTCTACCAAATTTTGGGCTACGCGCGCGAGATGAGAAGTAAGAACGATGCTCGCGGCGGGAGTCGAACCCGCAGCAACGAGGGTTTGAGCCTCGCGCGTCTGCCAGCTTGCGTCACGCGAGCAAAAGATTGATGCCGACGGTGAGATTCGAACTCACACTGCTTAGTTTCTAAGACTAATGCCTCCTGCCAGGTTGGGCTACGTCGGCATGAAGAGAAAGCTACGGAGGCCGGATTCGAACCAGCGTGTGCGAGTTTCAGGGACTCGTGCCTTTCCAGCTTGGCTACTCCGTAAAATTTTTGATGGACCCGGCACGATTCGAACGTGCGACCTTGACCTTCGCAGAGTCACGCTCTAATTCCGCTGAGCTACGAGTCCAAGAGCAGGGATGAGGGATGAAAGGCGAGCTATTCAAGATGAGCAGTTATTCTTTCATCCCTCATCCCTCCGCCCTCATCCCTGCTTTTCTGATGCATGCGGCAGGACTCGCTCCCTGCGCTTGTCATAGGTTGACGCCTCGTTTACAGCGAGGTGCCTTAGCCGCTCGGCCACGCATGCAAAATCATTTTCTTTATGCTAAAAACAGGTGAAGGCAGAGAGATGGGGTGACTTGAAGTCACACTTCGAGGCACACTTCGACTAAGGGCGGCGACCTTGTGGACTCTCGCAAAGCACCGTAGGTCAACCGTCCTTGAAGGCTCCCTGCCTTCATCTCTTCACAAAAAGGTAATTCGGTTATCAAACAGCAAAAAAGCGGGCTTCAGGAACTTCCTCCGAGGGAAGCTTCTGAAGCCCGCTCCGCTTCAATCTTGAACTGAAACTCTTTAGTTTCCAGATTTTCGGGAGCGGGGATAACTTCCCGCCTTTATTAATTATCAAAGCTTTGCCTCAATAGTCTTTCCATACCGAGGCGTCCAATCTTTACTCATAAACGTCTTAAGCCTATGACAGTTTGCACATAAAACTTGGAGATTGCTTACATCGTCATTAAAGCGGTTGCCATCTTTATGATCTATATCCAACTGGCAAGGGTGCGTGGCTACGAAACCGCATAACTCACAGATGCTTCTTTGAAAGCTTAACTTAAGACAGTTCGACATATATTTCTTTGAGACAGATAGCCCTTTTCTTCTGAATTTTCGTTCCGCATTACTTGAAGGCACGCGACAGAGCTTACAAGTCGGGCGATATTTCTGTCGGTCGGCTCGCCATTCGCATCTGCGAACTCCGCATTTTGGACATAATGGATTCATCTGCTAATCCTTCTCTTTTTCTCGAAACAAAAGCGGGTAATAACTTCGCATGGAAGCTACTACCCGCTCTCTTGATTACTAATCTGTAAGTTGGTAACGAGAGCGGGAACTAAAGCCGCTCCCGCATATCTAAATTTTCGTCCTGCTATCCAAAAGCATAAAGCTTTCGGTGACCGTACCGCGTCCGAGTTCGACGCTTGTCCGATAAATAGGTAATGAATTCAGACTATTGACGAACAGACGAGCGCCAGCACACGGCCACCCTATTGCCGCTGCGCGCCTATGTTTTCTCTCCGTCATGTTCATCATCGAAATCATTTTCCTTCTTCTTTCATCGCTAGCTTCCGAAGAAGCGAACGCGCATGTATAAAGTAAGATGCACACGCCTGTCAAGAACTTTTTTCTTCCAGACCGGAAGTATGATACGACAACCGCTTGGAGAAGTTGCCTTTATCATTTGAAATTTTTTTGAGAATGGCGCACGCCCGTCAGTATCGCCCCGCTTGCATCGGTACTCGCCTCACGGCGCAACTGTAAATCCGCTCAATCAGGCGCAACGCGCTTCGCCGTACCATCTCTGCTGTTTGTCCACGAAGAGTTTCGACTGCGGAACTGATGTCAGCCCGCGACCGCGCACGCCGCTTTTCAAGGGCAGAAAATCTTCTGCGAGTGTGACAGCGCGCCCGTCAATCGGAACTTTCCGGCGCGAGAGTTTACTGTAGTCACGAGTGAGACCGGCGACCGTGATGTAATAGTCTCTGAAATGCACGGGCTGAATCTTTAATCCTTCCAGCCAGTAATAGACTCTTCCGAAGTAAGCCTGCTGAAGCCAAAGCTCCCACGGGCGAGGCGCGTACAACTCCTTTTTCAACTCGCGCGAGTAAACCGGAAGCCACAGTACGTAAATGCCTTTGCGCGCGTACTCCGCCGTTCGATACTTAATTTTCCCCAGCGACAGATTGCTCAGTTGAACTTCGATTGCGACCGCCGCGCCATTAATGTAAGCGCTCACGTCCGGCCTAACAGTGCCCAGGTCTCTTTCAATTTCGCATTTGCTTACATTCGCATGCTTCGCAAGCTCTTCGTAAATCGCAATCTTGCACCGGCGGTGCGCTTCCCCTTCGCCCGTGCCGTACTCGCAGGTAACGGGCGGCTGGTGAGCAAAATGCGGCGATTTTATCTCGCCTTTCCTGAGCGTGACAGTCTCGCGGCAGCAAAAGCAGATGAAAGGTTTTTCCTGCTTGTTTGCCTCCCATGCGCCAACCTTCATGCCGTCGTGTTGCCTGATTGCCGTCAGCATACTTCCTGTTTCCCGAAAACAATTTCGCTCGCAGCCAACTCGACCGTTATAGGCTCAAGCTTCGTCTTGAATATGATGGTGTTGGCGGGCACGCGCGCGAGTGGGTCGCGGCTGCCTCGCAGTTCATCCCAGGCGGCCAGAAGAAAATTCCGCACACCGGCGTGCTCGAACTCTTTCAAACGTTTCTGTAGATGCTGCGGCGTCCAGAAGCCAAGAACTTCTATGTAAACTTTATGGCCGTCCTCGTGTTGAAGAACGAAATCAGGGATGAAAGCGCTCTCGCCCAAGTCAATCACCTCGATTGAGCGCGCAAGCGTCCACGCGGTCTCCAGTTTCGTCCAACTATCTGCGAATTTTTTCATCACAGGATTTTCTTCCTGCCCTTCATCCAGATAATGCGAACTCAAACGCTTTTGGTGGCTATCCATCTCGAAATAGGCGCTCGCTGCCGGGGACTTCATCTGCGCAATCTCCGCTCGCATGCGCCATCCCTTGCAGAGCAAGAGCGCCGGAAGAAACACAGCCATCTGCACGCCGTACTTCTGCGAGCGATGGAACATGGAGACAGGCCCATCAAGCCGAATCTTGTAGCCTTCGGAAGGGCTGCCGTTGATCGTGTGAATCAAGCGATAAGCTTTAATCGCGCTGAACAACTCTCGATAGTCTTCTACCTTTTGCGGCTCTACGTCCAGATGCATCTCTACACAGTGATAGAGCAGCGCCTGAGCCTGCGCCACGTTGAAGAGGTTGAGGAGTTCGCGGTCATTCAGAGGCTTGAACTCGACCAGTTTCTGATTTTCGGGAAGGTCTGCGTAGATTGATTGCGACAGAATTTCGGGCGCGTGGCCCAATTCGAGCGCAACATCGTGCAGGATACTCGCTCGGACACTTTCGTCCGTTTGAAGCGGGTGATGCTCTTTCGTCTTCAGAAAAAGCGTGCGCCGGATTTCTACAGGATCAACGGGGCTTGCGGTCTCGAAGGAGCAGCGATCCAGCAGCAGCTTTATCATTCCGCGCAGGATTTTATAATCAGTTCCAACGCCGACGTAATCATCCAGCGCCGACGTTAATTCGTGGCGCGCGCAGCCCTCGTGTTCCGCGAAAATTCTGATGAGCCGCGCGGCGTCTCGCAGATATTCCGGGTCTTCACCGTCAATATAACGCGGCCCGGTTCGCTCACCGCGTCGCCAACTCTGTGCGAGGTCTGCCGTCAACATAATTTAAGATAAGTGATAAGTGATGAGTGATAAGTGATAAGAGAAGGCAGGTTCTTTCTTATCACTTATCACTCAAAAGAGTTCTGCCAGAATTCTTCCAGCGGCGTCTCGTAGCGTGCCCCTCGGAACTGCTCGGCCTCGCTGCGACGGCGGCTTATCTGCTCTTCCGTAGTCTCGCTCGTAATTACTTCGTACAGCACAGCTTCTTTGTCCGGCTGCTTCCTCAGGATTCGACCGAGCCTCTGGATGTGTTCGCGCGACGAGCCTGAGCCTGAGAGAACGATTGCGATGGAAGCTTCGGGGATGTTGACGCCCTCGTTCAGAACTTTGGAAGTTGCCAGCGCAGGCACATCGCCACGATTGAAATTTTCCAGCCACTCGCGCCGCTCTTTGATTCCCGTCTGGTGCGTGATAGCCGGGATGAAAAATTTCTCAGAGATTTTATAGACCGTCTCGTTCTCAGCCGTGAAGATGAGCGTTCGCTCGCGCCTGTGTCGCGCCAGAAGTTCGCCCAGAACGCGAAGCTTCGCATCCGTTCCCAGCGCGATTTTTTTGGATTCACGATAAGCCATCATAGCGCGTCTTCCTTCTTCGCTTCGCGCGCTCGCCGCTATGAAACGCTGCCACCCGTCAAGGCTTCTCAGCCCTATGCCTTTGTCGTTAAGAAATTTTCTGAAAATGGCTCTTTCCCGCTCGTAGATTTCCCGCTCGTCCCGGTTTAGCTTCACCTCTACGCGCACGACGCTGTAATCGGCAAGGTATTCGCCCGCGAGTTCGTGTGCCTCGCGCCGAAACACGATTGGGCCAATCAGGTGCGCAAGCGCGCTCTCTTCGCCGTCCGCGCGTTCGGGCGTCGCAGTTAATCCCAGACGAAATGGCGCGATTGACATCTCCGAAGCGTAGCGATGGACATAGCTGGGAAGATGATGGCACTCGTCGAAGATTAAGAGGCCGAACTGGTTGCCCAATCTCTCCATGAAGCGAAAGGCCGATGCGTAAGTCGTCACGGTTATCGCGCCGAGTTCGTAGTAACCGCCGCCTATTAATCCCACTTCGGCTTGAAAGCAGGAGAGCAGAAGATCGTACCACTGGTTCATCAAATCAATCGTCGGGACAACTATCAGCGTGGTGCGTTTAGTTTCGCCTATAGCAATCTGCGCGACGAGACTCTTGCCTGCGCCGGTAGGCAGTATGATGACGCCGCAGCGGCTCGCGCGCTTCCACTCTTCTATTGCTTGTTGCTGGTAAGGTCTAGGCTCAAATAGTAGTTTTGTCGGAAAGTCGAACTCCTGATAGGCGCGCGCTGCGTCCTCGAACACGATTTTTCTGCCGATTAATTCCCTGACGATTTGACGATAAGCCCACGCTGGCGCGCGCCATCGAAGCACACGCTCGTCCCATCGGAATGCTTGCGGCGCTTGAAATGAATGGTCTGCGCCGTCCAGCAGCAACGTGCCCGACTGAAAACGTAAGACGAGTTGCGTGGTATTCATCGGGAAGTGTTTGAAGGGAGAGTTAATGCTTCACCCTCGGCGCTACGTGCGGCGGAAGATGAAGTAACGTGCTAACCACGAAAAACCTCTCATGCCGCGCTCTGCTTGGCGACTGTCTTGCTTTGCAGAAACGAGAGCACCTCACGCTTCTGAATCGGAGTCAGGTCATTGATGCTTCCGGCACTGTACTTCTTCTTGAGCCAATCAAGAAGCTGCGCCTCTGTCTTTCCCAGCGAGCGGCAGGCTTCCAGAATCGTGTCATCTGCAATTTTCTCATCAGCCGAATTAACTGTCGCCGCACCGGCTTTCGAGTGGTTTCCGTTCACATTGATTCTTGATTCTCTGGCTGCTCTTTCTCTAACCGCCGAACTCTCCGCCTGCGCAAGACTGCCGCCAGCATGCGCAGGCATGTCTTCAACGTCCTGGGTGAAAAACTCTGAAGCGTTTACGGCGAGCAGGCAGGCCGCAATCAAACTCCGTTTTTGGCTCATCTTCTGAATCGTGTTCACCTGGTCTGCAATATCCGGATTGAAGATGCGCCCGACCGTTTGGCTCTCTATGACAGGATCGCCCGTCGAAAACTTCGCTCCGCATCCGCCTTTTTTCTTAAAACAAAGATGTCCGCCGCCGTACTCTTCCTTGCCCTTGATGATTGCGGGTTTCTGACACTCCGGGCAGATTCTTTGCGCTTCGCGGTAGCGATATTTCGTTTCGCGCGAGTTGCATGAACCGTCGGCTTCTGCGATGAGAAGATCGCCACGGAAAAGCCGGCAGCGATAAAGGTAGTAGAAGAAAGGCTCATTGTCGTAACCTTCGCCCATC
>DATHJK010000250.1:0-6456 GCA_035316225.1 Pyrinomonadaceae bacterium | reverse complement strand
AGGCCAGCACCTGACCGCCGTAAACTAAAGGCGCGAAATAAACGGAGCGCGCTCCGAGCCTCTCCGCAAGCGGCGCAAGATCGCCGCTTGCAGCGCGCTCAGTGCGCAGGTCTTCAAGAGAAACGGGTCGCTGCTCCGAGTAAATCGCACGCTCCTGTTTAGAAACGGGCGCGTGCACTTCGAGCGGCGGTCGGTCGTGACCCGGAGTCCATGCGCGCAGAACTTTTTCCGGCACGCCGAAACTCACCTGACGCAGCACTATGAAACTGGCGGGGAGCGCGTGAGCCAGCGCATCAATTCCGTGAAGAAGTATGCGATCAAGATCGAGCGTAGAGCGCGCCGCACGATTCAGTTGTTCGATAAGCTCTGCGTGTCGTGCGCGCTCCATCTCCTGCGCGCGCGCTTCTTTTGCCTGCTCCGAAAGATTTATTCGCTCAAGCGTTGCTGCCAGCATGTTAGCAGCCAGGCTCGCCAGCGTTTCGTCCTCAGCCTTAAAGCTTGCGATGCGTGATGTGCTTGCTACGAGCGCGCCTGTGAGCCTTCCGCCAACCACTAACGGCGCGACGAGCGCGGATTGCGCGGCGGGACAAACGAGCGCACCCGCTATCTCATCGGGCGCGAGTTCACGCGCCATATTATCGAAGCGCGCAGGCGCGTTCGAGCCTATAGCGCGAGCAAGCATTGTTTGTGTGGAAGAGGCTGTTTCGCCGCCCGCGATAATCTCTAATTCTCTATCGCTCTCTATACGTGCGCGCACGCGCTGGCGGTCGCCGCCCGCATCGGCAGTCAGGTAGAGCGATTCCGCTTCCAGTTCTCTGAAAATTTCCGGTAGGAACGAGCGCAATGCCTCTTCTTCATTCTTCGCTTCGTTAAGAGCATGCGCCCACTCCGCTATGCCATACAGTCTTGCGGCGCTTCCTTCGTGCGCTGCTTTTTGCGACCGCGTAAGGGTCTCGCTCTTTTTCATCTCTTTGAGGATACTGTTTATGAAACGTCCGTGGCTAGACGTTTCGGTTTCTTACCCCATGCGTGCGAGGGCCGGGTTTTCGGTCGGCGGAAAAATTTTGTCGATGAATCTTAAAACAGATTCATCGAACGTAGCAATCTATTCGGTTTGTGATAAGCTTGCGGGCGGCAAAGGAGGGATTGGCCGGGTTTGCGACGACGCGAAGGCGACGGATGCCCCGTATGGGGCGCTCTGCAAATAGTTGGCGACAAGTGGACTATGCTTGTCGTGCGCGACCTTGTGGCCGGGCCTAAGCGCACGACCGAGTTGATAACGGCGCTGCATCCTATAAGCAGCCGCACGCTTGTTGGACGACTGCGCGACATGCAGCGCGATGCATTGATAGAGCGGCACGATTTCGGCGGAAGCCCGCCGCACGTCGAGTACGTTTTGACGGAGCGCGGAAAGCTTCTGCTGCCCCTGCTTGATGCTTTGAGAAACTTAGGCGGAGCGCTTGATTGCAACGATTGCACGGATAAAAAGGCGCGCGCAGGCGCTTACTGCGCCGCATGCCCTCACAATAACGTGCATGAGGAAACGCGCCACTCTCCGCGCTCGCGCAAAGGGGATGATTCAATCGTGCTGTTGTGAAGAGAAGGGTTAGAGCTTAAAGAACCGGAAAGTAATAATGAAGAAGAGGCGACCCACAACGGGATCGCCTCTTCTTCATTTGATTAAAGTGGAGCGCGCTTTTACTGCCCGCACTCGGAGTTAAAGCGAGTGACAACAGAACTGAACCTCTGCTGATATTCACTGGAGGTCAGGAATGCACAGACCATAGATTGATAGTTACCGGGTACGCGGTTGTTTAGAACATCCAACCAGAAGTTGAAGCCTCCGCTATCCGCATCCCTCTTCAGATATCCGAAGTATTCTATCAACACGAAACTCGGGTTAGTCTCTGCCTGTTGGAAGCTTCCCGCTTCAATCGCATCCCTCAAAACGAGGCTGCGGCTATCATTCTGGCTGCTTCCACTCTGGTATCTGGCTATCAACGCATCTCTTTGTGCCGATAAATCAATACCATCCGTCTGACGGATACTATCGACTAGAGCGTTGACGAAACTCGATGCTGAATTAGCTCCATTGTACCGTTGTGTGAACTCCGCACGCTGTACGAAGGAGTTGGCGAAAGCTGCACGACTTGCCGAGAGTGTGCCTGTACCCTGATCTACTACCTGCAATCTGTCTGAAGAGAACTCCTGATAGCTCAATTGTCTTCCCAGTCCTGCTTTGTATAGACGATAGACGAATGAGCCTGTCTGTTGGAATTCATCCGATTGGAAGAATGCTGCCGATACATTTATTCGCTCTTGACGCATGCACGAAGCGTCGCTGCCACATGCTCTTAGTTTCCCTGACCAGAAATCCAGTCCTGATTGGTCAGGCTCACGGCCTAAGAAATCCAGATACTGCTGGCGCACGAAATACTCTGGCGTGTCCAGCGGATTCCCTGATGCAAGGGAGTTAGCCGACGCCGTAAAGGTTGCGTCAGTACGGCTGCCTGAGAGCGAGAAGGAGCGATTCTGTGGACTGAAACTATAGTTGGCTATATCAGGCGTCACAGTGTAGAACGTGTCTGTGTTAAGTCCTGTAAATGCGTAGTGGCCTGTCGAGTCTGTGATGGTTCTCAAAGTGTTGTCACTCGTCAGAGCCATAGTCACGCCGCCCAGTGGCTGGCCGTCCGATGTGGTGACTATCCCGCTCACGTCGGCTGGCGCTGCCGTAGGCTGTTGTGTGATCGTGCAGCCTGTGCCCGTAGCGTTAACAAGCAGCGAGTAAGGCCCAACGGTTTCAGGGCCGGGCGTAGAGTCATTATTTCCCGCTACTACCACTTCAAAATTGCCGTTCACCAGCGACACCGTATAGGTCTCACCCACGCCGCAGTCATCGCTATCCGACTTAATATAATTGGTGCATGCCGCCGCCCTGTTAAAGGGGGCGGTTACTGAACCGGTGGGAGATTGGTAAACAATCAGGACTGTATCTGTGGTGGCGGCCCCTCCGGCACAAGCAGCCGCAAAGCAGGTGCTGACCGTCACATTGTTTGTGGTGACCGTGCAGCCCGTCATATTAAATATATAGGCGTCCTCACGATTCGAAGTCTGGAACGCACTAAGCGTACACGGGCTGCTCCCGGCATTCGGTCGCTGAAAAGTGTTATCGGTTACGGCCAGCGCACCGGTATTGCAGAGCGAGTTGTTTGGGACGACCGGATTGGGGTCTATGGCATTGGATCGCTGCTGGTTGTCTAACAGGCCATTGACGTTGACCGTCTGCCCGCTTATCGCCTGTGCCTGTCTCATAATGTCCGGCACCAGTAGGGCTTGCGCAGCAGGATTGTTGGAAACAACCAGTTGCTTTGCTCCTTTTGCTTTGGACGAGGCAAACTCCGGCAGTTGAATGATTCCGAGGAGTGCAATTACAAATAGAAATAGAACAGCGAGACGAACGGTGCTAGGTTTTACAGTTAGCATTTTCAGCATACCTTCCTCATATGTCAGTATCAAGCCAGCTTACAAAAGACGGCGCGCAGTTGGCGCGAGCGCAGAAGGGGCGCTACAAGTTGCGCGGTGGTTTTCAGTCTCTTGGAGAACGAAAACTTTAGCTCCTCTTTTTCGGACTGAGATTGTACTGAAAGAAATTCAAGTTTTGCTGCGACTCGAAGAATCCAGCCGCCGAATTGTTTTACAGACTTTCGCAAGACATCATGCGCTCAGATGGCAAAAACAGTCAATAATTTTTTTTGTAGTGGGTCGGTTTGTAATTTAAAGAGCAGGAGAACATTCGCATTTAATCCTCAAACTGGCCCATCACCTTTTGTTCTATCCTTAACAAATACGGGCGCACCGCTCGATCTGTGCGGTTCTTACACAAGAGCCGTCCTTTGCGGCCTCCGCGCCGCTCTTAAATCTTGTCCAATAAAAAGCAGAAGGCCACCAGGGCATTAATGCTCAGATGGCCTCAGACCTTCAAAAATAACGAAGGGACAATTCATGGATTTCCCGCGCTGGCGCGAAAAATGTATCAGTTGCCGCCGCAGTCCGGCGTTATGTCGTTCGTTATAGACCAGGAGGCGTTGCCACAGCCTACGACCGTCGAGACAAAGCATCCGTCTGCATCCTCGGCTATCACCTTGACGCCGGAGTCGTAGCAGCCTACGCCGCTCAGCGTGACAGACCCGCCCGTTCCAAGAGCGCCGGTCAATTGATCCGCGCTCCAGTTGTCATCTGACGGCGACGACAGGTAGACGTGGCGAATCACGCGGCTGGAATCGTTGGAGACGCTGATGGTGGCCGTCTGCGACTGTGCGCGCGACATGAACGGTGCCGCGACGAGCGCGCAGAAGATAATAGCTGCAAGCGCGAGGCGAGTGCCGGTTGCGCCTTTGAAATTTGTAATGAGGGCTTTCATAACTATAACTCCTTAAAGTTTCAAGAAAAGAGGAGGTCAGGCATCAGCCAGAGCGTCCGGCGATGGTTAAGGTTTCATTTGAGAATCTGTATCAAGCATTCAATTCCTTTGCGGCTTTTCTCTTTGCTCCTCCGGCCATCGATGTTTCCGGCTGGAGGAGCAAAGGAAAGAGCTTCGAGCAGCTACGACATTAAGGACAGGTGACGGTGTAATGCGGCCCGTCGTCAACGGCAGCGCCGCCGCCCTGATTCGCAGGTACAGTCACCTTGGCGGTCACCGTTCCCACGTTGCCGTTCGAGTCTGTGACCTTGAACGTAATCGTGTAGACACGCCCGTTGCCGCCGCCGTCACGCTCTGAGCGCAACTGAACGGACTTGCAACCGGGCGCGATCACGATGTCGTTCAAGGTGTTGCCGTCACCGTTACCGTTCTCGGTTTCATCGCTGGTCACCTTGGAGATGACCACGCTGCTGACGCTGATCGTCGTGTTACAGCTATCGCTAACGCTCGCCACGAAGTCCGTAACATTGAAAGTCTCGTACTTGTGATTGGGCGGCCACATCGAGTGACTCTGCCCGTTGAGCGTGATGACCGGGCCGGTAGAATCAACCACTATCACCGTTCGCGTCACCGTAGTCGCAGCGTTGCCGGACGGGTCGCTCACGTTATAGGTCAACGTGTAGGTGCCCGGCTGATTCGTGTTGACGCTGCCCGTTCTGACAATCGAGCCTGATATGTCGCCCGCGCAGCCATCGGTTGCCGTAGCGCCCGGGTCTGTGAACGTCGAATGGCATTCGACCGTCATCGGGTTCGGGCCGTTCAGAGTGATGGTCGGTTTAATCGTATCCCTCACATGAACGACGCGCGTAACCGGCGTGGCCGAATTACCAGACGGGTCTGTGGCCGTGTAGGTGATTGTGTAGTCGCCCGGCTGGTTAATGTTTACCGTGCCGGAAGCAGTGGCCGGGAAGTCACCCGCACATGCGTCGTGAGCAACTGCGCCCGGATCAGTGAAGCTAGTATGGCACTCCACCGTCACGGAGCTTGAGCCGTTTAGCGTAATCGTAGGCGCTGTGTGATCCACCACATGCACCACTCTCGTTACAGTAATGGCCGCATTGCCGGAAGGATCGCTCACGTTGAAGGAGAGCGTGTAATCGCCAGCGACATTCGGATTGACGCTGCCCGTGACGACAATCGAGGAAGTCAGATCGCCCGCGCAGCCGTCGCTGGCAGTAGCGCCCGCATCCGTATAGCTCGAATGGCACTCGATGGTCACAGAGCTTGAGCCGTTGAGCGTGATTACAGGCCGGGTCGTGTCAACGACGTGAACCGTGCGAGTCACTGGCGTAGCCGCGTTGCCGGAAGCGTCGCTGGCGTTGTAGGTGATAGTGTAATCGCCAGGAACATTCGCGTTGACGCTGCCCGAAGCAGTTGCTGCAAAGTCGCCACCACATGCGTCGTGAGCAACAGCACCCGGATCGCTGAAACTCGTATGACATTCAACCGTCATCGGGTTCGCGCCGTTCAGAGTGATTGTAGGCGCTTGTGTGTCAACGACATTGACAGTGCGCGTCGCCGTTGTAGTGTGCCCATTACCGTCGCTGACCGAATAGGTGAGCGTGTACGAGCCAACAACATTTGAGTTGACGCTGCCAGAGACGCTAATCGAACTGGTCAGGTCTCCTGCGCAGCCGTCCGAAGCTGTAGCGCCCGGATCAGTGAATGTCGTGTGGCATTCAACCGTCATCGGATTCGCGCCGTTAAGTGTAATTGTAGGCGCTTGTGTGTCAACCACGTTGACCGTGCGAGTAACCGGCGCAGCCGCGTTGCCCGAAGAGTCAGTTGCGTTATAGGTGATTGTGTAGCTACCCGGCACATTTACATTGACTGTTCCAGAAGCGGTGGCCGGGAAGTCGCCATCACATATGTCATGAGCGGTTGCGCCTGGGTCTGTGAACGAAGTGTGGCATTCAACCGTCATCGGGTTCGAGCCGTTAAGTGTAATTGTAGGCGCTTGATTGTCGTGCACAGTC
>DATHJK010000249.1:0-7497 GCA_035316225.1 Pyrinomonadaceae bacterium | reverse complement strand
TGCCTGTCTTTCCGGCAATCGCCGTTCTCTTCACAGCGCCGCGAGCCGCGCGTGCGGTGCCGTGATCAATCACGTCCGCCAGCATGTCCGTTATCATGAAAGCGGTCGCAGGCTGAACTACAGCGCCGCCTTCCGCGCTCTCGTTCAAAATTTCAGAAGCGTTCGTGTCTTCGGCTCGTACTATCACTCTTGGCTCGACTCGCCGCCCGCCGTTTGCAAACGCGGCGTAAGCTTCTGCCATCTCCATAGGCGTCGCTTCCGTAGTGCCGAGCGCGAGCGCAGGATATGCTTGCGGCTTTGGAAGTCCGAAACTGGAAGCGAGCGCGGCTATCCTGTTCAAGCCCGTTCGCAGCGCGATGTCAACCGTGACGACGTTCAGCGACTTTATCAGCCCCGTGCGCATCGTCACGTCGTGCATAGAATACCCGCCACCGTAATTCGCAGGGCGATAGACAGAGCGAGCGCCGTAATTGAACTCGCGCGGCGCGTCCATGAAGGTCGTAACGGGAGAGATGCCGCTTTCAATCGCTGCGGCGTACACGAACGGCTTGAAGGCTGAGCCGGGCTGGCGTCGCGCGTCCGTCGCTCTATTCAATTGCGACTGAGCGTAATCGCGCCCGCCGACCATTGCCAGCACATTACCCGTCTTCGGGTCGAGAGCTACGAGAGCGGCCTGTGGCCTTACACCGCGCCCTTTGTAAATGCGATCCAGTCTCTCCAGTTGATGCTGCACCGCGCCTTCGGCCAATTCCTGTAAATCAATATCGAGCGTGGTGAATACATGCGACGCTCGCTCATCTTCCTGAGATGAATTGTTCGCCTGAGATTCCGTCACACGGTTGACGTAATCAACGAAATAGGGCGCGAGCGACGTGTTGTCTTCAGGCGCGGGCGCTAGAGTTAAAGTTTCCCGCGCCGAGCTTTGGGCCTGCTCCCTAGTTATCGCACTGTCACGCAACATTGAAGCGATGACCAGATTGCGACGAGATGTCGCGGCTTCCGCATGACGCTCCGGCGCATAGCGATTGGGACTTTGAATCATCCCGGCAATCGTCGCGGCCTCTGCGATTGATAGCTCATTCAAATTTTTGGCGAAGTAAACTCTGGCGGCCTGCTCGATGCCGCGCACCGCGACGCTCCCGCGCTGTCCCAGATAAACTTCGTTGCAATAGAGCGCGAAGATGTCTTGCTTGGAGAGCCGTCGTTCAAGTGTGAAAGCAAGCATAGCTTCGGCAAACTTTCGTCTGAAAGTTCTTTCGGGCGAAAGATATGTGTTCTTGACAAGCTGCTGCGTGATGGTAGAGCCGCCCTGCCCCATGCGCTCGTCGCCTGCGTTTCTGAGAGCGGCACGCGCTATGCCGAACAGATCAACGCCGCTGTGGTCGAAGAAGCGCCGGTCTTCCGTAGAGAGAATCGCGTGCGCAACTACCTCCGGGATGTCGCGGAAAGAGAGCGCCGCGTGCTGCCCCGCTTTCATAGAAGCATCCACAGTCAAAGCTTCCGGCTCAAGCGTGAAGCTATCGAGCGTGCCGGCATCGCTTGTGAGCGTCGCTATGCGGTTCCTGTTATCAAAGCTCACGCGCACAGTTGCCTGTGCGCTGCCGTTCTGTCGTCGCGGATGAATCACGACCGCGCCGTCCTGCGCCGTAAAGCTCCCGCTCCAAACATCGCTGGCTTCCGATTCGATGTAGCCCGCGCGGCGCAAGAGCGCGACCAATTTTTCTGTCGAACCCGTCTGCCCCGCGCGCAAAGTTCTCGGCGCTGCGTAAATCCCCGGCCTGCTCGTCAGGTATCCGTGCGCAAGGCGCTCGTCAACGATCTGTGAATAATAATGATAAGAGTAAGCAAGAAAAATCGAGATGGATATTATGGTGAGAACTGTTGCGGCCAATACGGAGCGGTAAATTATCCTGCGCTTGTGGGCGCGTGCCGCGCGGGCACTAAGACGAACAACCCTGCCCACGCTTTTGATGACGCGCCTCTTCTCGTGAACAGAGGTAACTTCTATTGCCATAAATATAGGCGGGTAAAAGTTGATCAGGGGAAATGGGGAAAAGGAGATACAATCTATCCTCTTCTCCTTCTACCCGTCTCCCCTTTTTCTCCTTCTCTAATCTTTTGTGCTCTCTATAAAAGCTCAATAGGCGATTGATTCTTTTTTACCTCGCGCCGCCAACGAACGCAGCCTGCTGGTCTGGCGTGATTGCTGCCGCGCCGTCACCGCCGCTCAACCACTGCGAAGCCGCAGCCGTCCATATGGCTAGCGTGACAAGCAGCATGATTATGAAAGCTAATTGCGCGATGCTGTTCGCTACTTCTTTCATCTGACACCAGTTCCCCTTTGCATCATTTTGATTTCGGAGAGAGTAGCCGTCGCAGGGTTGTGCAATGTTTATGCCAGCGCAATTCAGATGTCACTCGGAAAGCGCGAGTTCTCGAATTCATCTAACTCTAAATCAATGACTTAAATGTCGCGGGAATTAATTCAGGATGGAAGAAAGAGCGCCCGTGAAGAAGCAGTTGAAGCGTGAGAGCGTCTTTGTTCGATACAAGCTCTCTATGGACTAAGACCAATCTATGTCCCGAAACTTTTCAGGAGGTGCGGGACTCAGTGCTCCGGGCGCAACTTTTCTTCACCGGCCTGTGCTAAGACGCGCGGCGGCGGCGCAAGATGCGCGGCCATCTGGAAGTCTGTTGCGGTTCAGGTTGAAGCAGCCCCTTTATCTTCTCTGCGGCTTCCTCTCCAGCCTCAACTCCGGCTTCAATCAATTCTGCTGCGCGAGAGATTTCGTCCCAGCGTATGTGTCCAACGCGCGGCTGTATTACAACGTCAGCAGATTCCAGTTGGTGCGAAGCTATAACGCGCTGAATGACCATCATGGATTGCACGACCACGCCAATGGCGGATTGCGGCGGCCCCAAAAACTTAGCGCCCTCTGAATTGACATCAACTGCAATCACAACCTCAGCGCCGAGCGAACGCACGGCAGCCGTAGGCACGTTAGCCACCAACCCGCCGTCAACGAGCGTGCGCCCCTCGTCATCCGTGACGGGCACGTACCACCCGGGGATAGTGCAGCTAGCGCGTATGGCGAAAGCAAGGTCACCCTCGTCTTTCAGCACCACAGAAGCGCCGGTTTGAAGGTCTGTCGCCACAGCCGCGAAAGGAATCGGCAATTCTTCAAAGCGCTTGACGGGAAAGCGCGCGCGTATGAACTCTTCCAGCCGCGCGTTCGACTGCACGCCGAGGCGCGAGAGTGTGACCCGCCCCATGTCTCGCCAGCGAAGCGAGCGTCCAATAGCCTCTATCTCATCGAGCGCAATCCCGGAAGCGAGCGCGCCGCCGACAATCGCGCCCGCGCTCGTTCCGGCCACGCAGTCAATCGGAATGTTGTGCCGCGCGAACGCACGCAGCACGCCCACATGAGCGATGCCGCGCGCCGCGCCGCCCGAAAGAGCTAGTCCTATGCGCGGCATGGATACTTTTTGTGACCGCTTGAGCCACATAAGAGATGTTAGATGCTAAATGTAGACTATATCAAAGCAGCGCGAATTGCAGTTTCACAGAGGGCTTAAGATAACAACCTCTGCGCGGTCGCGCGAGGCGTCCAGAAATTCGTCCGTCTCAGACTCTATCTTGCTTTCGGTCAGCGTCTTTTCAATTTCGGCTCGCGCTTGATCCAGAGTGGGGAGGATTTGGCCGGGCGAGCGTTGCCGGAAGCGTGGGACATAGGTTTGCCTGTAATAATCCGCGACCTCCTGCGGCGTGACTACTACGAACGAGCGGAAGCGGAAATCAAGATATTTGTTTATCTCTACGCGCTCTCGCATTATCTCGTCTATGTGTTCGCGGCTCAGGCCAACGCTGTCCGCACGCTGATACAACTCCGGCCCCTTACCCGGAAAACGGTTTATGAGATCGGTCAATTCTGTACGTATCTCTTCATCGGTCGGAGCGATGGTAGGAATCTTCTCGGCCTCCTGAATGATTAGGCGCTGGCTTATCAAGATTTGCAGAGCGCGGTTCAATTCGTCCGAAGACGGATGTTCGAGCGGCGTGTTCGGCTGAAGCGCAAGCTGCCACACAAGGTCTGAGTAAGTAATCAAGTCTGTTCGCACGCCGCCGTTCACGGTCGCCACCATGCGGTCAACCACCTGTTGCGCGAAACACGCGCGCAGGCAAATGGGAAGAGGGGAAAGTGTGAAAAGGAGGAAGAACAAAGCCATGCATGGCTTAAGAATTTTTATAAGCTTAACTCTCATCTTTCTCAATTCTCCCTTTTACTCTCTTCCCCTTATTTCTCTCCTCATTAAAATGCTTGCGTGAACCGGAAATGCAGTTGGCTGTTCTTCAAGATGAAGGTGGTCGTAGTGTTGTTCGCCTGCGGCACCTGAAACTCAGGCGGGTTGAGCAGCAAGCCGTAATCAATGGCTATCGAGCCGCCGAACGGTACTTTCACTCTGAACCCCATACCTACTGTGTGCGTCCAGTGTGCGTGCAGGTTCGGGCTATCTTCGGGTTCTGTCCTGGCGCGCCCGAAGATGTCGCCTACTCTGCGGAAGACGTTGCCACCATCGTAAAAGGGGACGGCCTGAAGAGACGATGTGACAGGCACACGCGCTTCAAGATTAAGCACGACGAGAGCATTACCGCCGACGGGAACTGTGAACGGGTTTAGAGTAATCAAGTTGCCCTGCCGTGTGCGGAAGATGCCGCCGGGGATGACCGCGCGCGGGCCTGCCTCCTGATAGCCGAAGCCGCGCAAGGTGGTCGAGCCACCGGAAAAGAATCGCTCGCTGATGGGCAGAGTGTTATCAGCCTCGTCTATTATGCCGTCTGCGTCGCGGTCGCGCGGATTGAACAGGTTCGCAAGCCCTAGCGTCAAGCTTCCGGCCAAAGTAGTGCGGCGAAAACTGTTGAGACGATAGTAGCGGCGGTAAGACGCCTGAAACTTGCTGAAAGAGATGTTGCCGCCTAATTGGCGAAGCGCTATAGCATAATCGAGCGTGAGGAAGTCGCCGCGCGAAGCGTCGAACTGATTGTCGCGCGTATCGCGCACGAACGAAGCGCCGAAGCGCGAGAGTCGAACTACGCGGTCTGGCCTGAGAACCGGCGCTAACAGCAGGCTGTTGATGTTGAAGAGGCGAACGTCTTCATAGCTGTAGCGCGCGAAGACTATACTGTGCGTCGCGTCGCTCAACACACGCTGCGTCTCTGCCGTGAATACAAGGCGGTTGATCGTAGGCTCGCCCGCGCGACAATTCGGGTCATTCTCGTTTGCGCAGTTCACGTCAATCGGACGCCCCTGCGGGTCAAGGCGCTGCACAATGCCGAAGTTTCCGCGATCAATCGTGGAGCGGAAGAAGCGTGTGACCGTTGTGTCGCGTTCGTATTCCAGAGAGAGAGAGAGCGGCGCAAACTGGTTCGTGGCGTAGCTGCGAAAGCGCGGGTCAAGATACTCGAAGCGCAGTAGCTGCGTGCGCCCGCTCGCGCGAAGACGCATTGCTCCCTGACGAAGCTTGCCGAAGAGATTAACGTCGCGTATCTCGAAAATTCCCAGAGGGCCTGTGTCCGTCGAATACCCGCCGCCGTAAGTCATCACGCGCGGTTTTCTCTCTTCAACGTCAATGATTATATCGCGCTGCTTGAAGCCGCCTACGGTTTCGCCTGCGTTTTCGGTGTGAATGATTACCTGACGAAAAGCGTCCGTAGCGTACAGTATGCGCTCCGATTCGTTCAATCTGTCTGCGCGCAGCACGTCGCCTGTGCGCAACGGGAGCATCCTCAGAATCTCTTCCTGGTGCGTTCGCACCAGACCGTTGATCCTGATACTGTTGATGTAGACCTTATCGCCCTCGCTCGTGATGGTGTAGATGAGCCGAACCTGCTCCTCCTGCTGATTGTCCGGGAGAGATTTCTTCGGCAGCTCTACGATTGAGAAATCAACGTTCGCGTCAACATAACCATTGCGCGCATACAAATCCAGGATGCAATCGCCTTCGACGCGCGCGCCCGTTGGCGAGAACGGAGCGCCGATTACGGTTTTGAAGATGGGGCGCGTATCCTGTTGATTGATTGTGAGGCTGTTAGTGTTGCGCAGTCGCAACCTGTTCAGGCACTGCTCGGAGTTTATCTCTTCGCGCAGTTGAGGCTCGGTGTAAATCTGGTTGCCGCGAAACTCCACGCCCGCGACGCGCGTAATCGGCCCCGGCGTGACATCGAATGTGATGATGAGATTGTCGCCCGTGAGCGCGACGCCGCGCCTGATGTTGACCGTTGCGCGGCGATAGCCAAGATCGCGCATGCGCGCACTGATGGTGCGCCTGTCCTGCTCAAGAAGCTCAAGGCTCGTGTAGCCGCGACCGTAGCCCAGGTAAGGGATGATGCCGAGCGCGCTGGCCTTCTGCGTCTTCAAATCATCTGCAACATCCAGGTAAGTGAGTTCGCTAGTCCCTTCTATGCGAATGTCCGTCAGCTTGAAGCGACGGCCAGGATCAACGTCGTAAACTATCTGCACGTTGTGGCCGCTCAATTCCGTAGCGTTCAGGTTCTGGCACGTCTCCTCCGTGCCGTTCTGGGCGATGGTTGTCGGTAGTGGCGGCGAGACCGTGCAAGTGTAGTTTATCTCGGCGAAGAAATAGCCCTCGGCTTGCAGCTTGTTGCGAAGCCTGCGCCTGCCTTCTTCAATTGCGGAATAATCAATGTTGCCCTCGCGCCTGACAGGCAGAAGAGCGCGCTGAGTCTTCGGACTGACTTCGTAGTTGCGCACCTCCACGTCAACCTTTGGGCCAATGCCTCCGGTCAGATCAATCACGACTGCGTTGCCCGCATCGTTCAGCGTTACTTTCGGGTCGTCCAACTGCGGCGCAAGATTGCCCAGCGCAATGATTGCCTGACGTATTTTGTTCAGGTCTTCGCCGAGCGCTGCGCGTGTGAAGGGCGCGTTCTGTTGCAGCTTGAGCGCGGGGCGCACCGTAGCGTCGCTGAAGCCGTTGATCTTTATGCTGAAGTTTTCGACGTGCGCTTGCTCGCCCGTGTTGATGCGATAGGTCACGATTGAGCGCGTACCTGTAGGGTCGGCAGTATCAGTCTGAATCGAGTATTCAACTGTCGCGCGGAAGAATCCACGATCGCGCAAATAGACTTGAATCTCGTCCGCATTCCGGCGAATCACCTGCTCGCTCAGGCGCGAACCCGGCTCCATCATGTTCAGCCGCGCTCGTATCTCATCCTGAGAGATTGGAGTGCCCGGCGGGAGCGTGCCCAATTCAAAGACCACGCGGCTTACGCGCGCCTGTCTGCGCACGACGAAGCGCACGCGCACGGGCAGCCCCACTGAGGTGTGCGCTCCGGGCGCAGATGGTACGACGGCGTTTCCCGCTTCCACGACTTCCACTCGCGCGTTCGAGACCAGCCCCGAATTAAACAGGGCTTCGAGCGAGCGGCGAGCCAGCACAGCGTGATACTCCGAGTTAGGCGCGATTGCCAGCAGCGAC
>DATHJK010000248.1:0-2434 GCA_035316225.1 Pyrinomonadaceae bacterium | reverse complement strand
GGCTCTTTCTGAGAGAAACGCATTCGGGTCGTCCGTGCTGAAATAGGTGACTTCGACTTCGGACTGGCGTGTGCCGTCAACCGGACGAGCCTGGCGTACGCCGAACGCTTCGACGTTATGGCAGCCCTGAGCGTTAGCTCTGAGCGCGTTGATTGAGGTGATGGCGAAAAGCGCCAGGGCTGTAACTAAGAACCTCTGTTTCATTTCTATTATCTCCTTAACTTCTGGTGGCCAGACGTTCTCACGGCTAGAAACCGCGAGAGACTCGGTTTTTGTGAACCCGCATGGATGCGGGCAGTTTTTAAGTGGGGGAATTGGCCGCGCTCAAGATTGAGAACGCGGCACGCATGCATTGAACGGGCTGCGCCTTTTCATTAAGGGTTTCGGAGCACGCGAAGAGACTTCACTTGCGCGCTTTTTGTCACCCTTGCTGAAAGAGACAAAGCCTATGAAACTGTTGTGTTGTCTGGATTGGAACAGAAGGAAATGGATGCTATGGAAGAAGAGGAAGCATTTCGAGCACGTGGGCGTGGCGCGCGAGCATGAATGGTTCCAGCCGCGACTTCAAAAGCTGCCGGGTTAGAGGATGAATGCAGCCTGTATAGAGAAGTCTCGGTTCTCTCCAATTGCCTTCGGTAACCAGACAATCTCTCCCGGAAAGCGCATCAGGTGTGCCGTATATGCGCCTAACTGAAAGAGACTCACGGCTTTGCGTCCCTGCTTCGCAGCAGGTTTGCCTTTATCGTGTGCAACCTCTGGTAAAGATCAGAGCCGCCACCAAAGGGCGACTGTGACATCAGTATTTAACGATATTTAATTCTGTTTGTCAATTATCTCTTTCTTAAAAATATCGAACCGGGCTTTATTACGAAATTCAAGGGTGAGATTCTAATGAGCGATGTGTCAGAACCGCTGATGCTATATTTATGCAAGCTGGCTCAAGTGCTTGTAATGATTAGTTTGAAATCTTCACTCAACATTTATCGCAGTGATTATTTCAAACTGAATCGCTACTGAAATATTTATACAACGCTCTGAACTATTTTGCGCGTCTACTTCACGACCTTATAATTCACCCGGTTAGAACTGACGCTTATTATGTTTAGATTGACAGATACTCTAATGCCTTCAATCACCTTTCGTCACGGAATCAACGCTGTGAAGCTATCGTTGCACGCCTGCGCTCTGCTCATACTGATGCTATGCGCCGGAGTTGCTGTGGCGCGCGCTTCTGCGCCGTGGTCAACGAAGCTTGACGGCGATGTCAGGTTTTACCAGTCAACGGAGGTGGGCGTGCTCCTTGTAGGCACGGAGAAATCGCTTTACGGTCTCGACTCTGAAACAGGTGATGTGCTCTGGCGGCGTAAGAATGCGCGCATGGATGAAACGGATGTTGCCGCAATTCCGGGCACAGACCTTGTACTTCTGAATCTGGAGAGTGGAGGCAGGACACGTCTTGAGGCGGCAGACCTGATGACGGGTGATGCAGTGTGGCGAACCGACAGGGCGCGCGGCGAAGTGATGCAGATGGCGTTTGAGCCGAACTCGAATCTTCTAGCCGTTGTCTTCGCACGCGATGCGCGCGGGCGTGCGCGCGAAAATTTTAAGAGGAAGCCTGTCGTTCATCTCTTCGACCTTACAACCGGGCGTGAGCTTTGGAAGCGTGAGATGGAGAGTGAAGTCGAGATGATGCCCGCGCTCGGCGGCGGCGATGAAGATGCGGAGATGGATTACACGCTGGACAATTACAGGCCGCCCGCCTTCATGGATGGGCGGCTCTACCTGTTTTACGAGGGCGTCACGTCGCTGGACGCGCGAACAGGCCAGGAGCGCAGGCGTGAAAAGTTCCGCGTCAACGAAGAGGGGCTTGCGCTCACCGAAGCAGATCCGCTTGCAGATGAACGCTTCATCTATTTTTCCGGGCGCGGTCGAGTACGCGCAGTTTCGCGCTCGGACGGCGAAGCGGCGTGGGAGTCTAATGATCTGGGTCTCACACCGGAGATGATTCTGTCCGGTGGTGTTATCTACGTCAGGACGGGCGGGCAATTCGCCAGACTCCGCGACGGCGAGATTGTAGAACGCGGGCCATACGGCGTCAGCGCTCTGAACGCATCGAACGGAAAGACTATCTGGCGATACAAGGGCGCAGACCGGGGCATCACGAACATTGCGCTGCCGGATTCCTCGACCATCATCGTTGCGGATCGTGACGATCTCATCTTCATAGACACAACGACGGGCAAGGTGCGAAAGAAAGTTTCGCATGGCGTGGAGCGTGCAGCTTTTCTTCTTTTGAACGAGAGCGGGCTTGCGGTCGTCGGCGGGCAGAACGAAGTCGCTGCTTTTGAGACTGGCACAGGGCGTAATGTATGGCGCGAGCGACACAACCCGCCGGGGCGCGGCGTGCTTCGCACAATCGCTGCGGTGGCCGCGC
>DATHJK010000247.1:0-5111 GCA_035316225.1 Pyrinomonadaceae bacterium | reverse complement strand
TAAACTCATCTGACCCGGCCCACTCGCGCCAGTCTGCCGCATACACTTCCAGCGTATGTATGTAAAGCTCTTTGAGAAACTGCTTGCGCGTGACCCAGCGCCGGCCCGTCGCCGGGTCCATCATCTGCACGAACGGGCCGTGACTGCGCCACGCGATTGAGAAATGCGTGACGCCGCTCGTATGTCTAAGCACGACTATGGCAGGCAGCGCATGAGTTGAATCGAGCAGAACATGATCAGACGGAATCATAATCTGCTCGGCTGCTAACCCGAGTTGCGATGCGACATCTTCCAGCGTGTCTATAGAAGTGCCGTCAACATCGGTCTGGCAAGCTTCGCGCAGCCGTCCATAGCTTATAGGGATACGCCAACCTTCCAGCATGGCCTTGAGCGACGCAGGCCCGCAGTCCATCATGGAAGTTTGCACGACCTCTGGTATGAACAGGCGACGCCTCAAAGCCATTTTTTGATGCTTTCATTAAACTATCTGGCGGCAGACTGCGAAGCTGTCAGAGTTCTTTCGACGTATTGCATTATTAGTGCGAGCGGTGAGACCTTTTTGATTTCAATCTCTACTATCCCCGGCAGGCCGTGCTGCAACGGAATTAAAGATGCGCTATCAGGATGTACTTCTAACTCGACGCGCACGCGCCCGTCCTGCTGCTCGCTGGCGACTGTAGCGACGGTCGCCGGCAGACTCCCGAACTGGCTCCACGGAAAACCGTTAAGCCGAATACGCGCCGGTTGTCCGGGCTGAACGCGCCCCAGAGCAGCTTCAGGCGGGAAATAGGCTACGGCTCTCAATCCACCGTCGGGAATGATTGCGCCCAGTTTAGTTCCCTCGCTGATGAATGCTCCTGCACGCAGGTCTGCGATCTCGCCTACACGACCGCTGATGGGCGCTTGAATCTGTCTCTTAGTTATTTCGTGCTCTATGCGCTTGATGGTTGCTTTGCCCGTGAACATCTGCCCTTCGATTCTTTGTAGCTCACCGTTGAGTTGCTCTATGCGAGTCTGGCGATCATATTCGACAGTGCGATGCTCCTGCTCCAGCCTGACTATGGAGAGGCGCATTCTATCGGCCACAGCTTCCTCTTCCTGTGCCTTCGACTTGGCGTGCAGGAAATCCAGCTCGGAAATGAAACCGCCTTCGTAGAGCGAGGCGAGCCGCTCTGCTTCGGTTCGAGCATACTGCGCCGCCGCCTCTGCTTCTCTGTGCTGCGCGTGCGCTTCGTCAATGGCGGTGCGCGCTGTTTGCCTGGCTTCGTCGAGCGCCTGCCCTTCAGAATCAATCTCGTTGCGAAGCGATGAGAGTTGAGCGGTCAGGGTGTTGGGCTGGGTCTGTTCTTCTGCGAGTTGTAGACGTTCTGTGTCGGCGTCGAGTTCGACAATCACCTGCCCGGCCTGCACCCGTTCTCCCAGCACGAGATGATTTGCAATGACTCGTCCGGCCACAGACGCTTCTACCGAATGAGCCGCGTGCTCTACTTCCAGCCGCGCGTCATCCGATGTCTCGTAGAGCGAGATGTGGGCTTCGAAAACCCAGCCAATCCACCCCCCAAGAACGACAACAGCTATGAGCAACCACCAACTCGATCCGCTTCTCGAAGCAGACAGCGAGCGCATCGAACGGGAAAACGCCATTGACATAAATTTTGCCCATCAGCCCAAAGTCATTGCCGACACTCACGCTGTCTTTCCGTTCACTGCTCCCTGTTCTTGTGTAGAGAGCGCCGTAAGCCGAAGGTCTTCGTGCAGGTAAATTTATGCGGCGGCCATACGCCGGCCTGCTCTTTGTCACGCGCTTTATTCAGATAAGCTCCAGGCAAGTAGCTTGAACAGCGCTTTGATGAGATAAGAAAGAGGCCGCGCTCAGCACTGTGAAATGAGCAAGTGTTAAGCGCGGCTCATGGCTTCATTAAGAAGATGCGTGCGATTCTTCCCATTTGTCTTGCGTTAAGGCTAAGGCTGAGGATCGCCGTTAGGGTCTACACCCATGCTCCTTCCAGCCTTCACCTTTGTCTTGACCTTCATAATCTTGTCTCCGCGTCGAAAAGATAAACAGCCTTCTATGGATTAGCCATGTCCGGGGCGCTCTACCATAACGACCCCGGACACGAGTTCTATGCTTCAGGGTCCTGTATTGCCGTTCGGGTCTATACCCCATCCCCGGCCTGCTTTAACTCTGGTCTTGACCTTCATAGGGGAAAAGCTCCTTTCTTAAAGCTTGGGTCTTCGTTTAAGAATTCGCGAGGTGGCAAACATCAAATTAAGGAGAGAGCTAGCCCTCCGGGTCTATCCTGACCCCTGCGCCAGCTTTAACTCTTGTCTTGATTCTCACGGGTGCGTCCCCCTTTCTTGGAGATTCATTGATTTTCTCGAATCTGCGGTTACAGATTAGTCGGCAACCCGCATGTACATGGTCTTATGGGTGCGTCCGGCCATTCGGATCAATCTGCGGCCCTTCACCAGCTTTAACTTCTGTCTCGACTTTCATTCAGACTGAGAACCCTTCATTAAGGGAATCAGTAGAGAACTGAATGTGCACAGGTCGGCCTTAGCATGAATCTGGCGACACACACTCAATTCGCGCCCAGTGAATACTCCATAATCTTCATGAAAGTCTTCAAATAACTTCCAATTATTTTCCAAATCTTCTCGATGGATTGAGTTTCACGGAAGGAACGGCGGTTTTTACCGTACACTTTCTCTGTCAGAGCATGTAAGGCTACAAGTTTTTCTAACTCGAAGCCTTAAACTTCAAATACTTCTCATAAAAAAGACCGGGCGTCGCCATTAAGAATCTCTTCATGGTAGGCTCTTTGCAAAGTTAACTATTTAACGGGCGATCAGGATCGCCCTACGAACGATGTTCATATCCAAGAGCAACCATTTATCACCCGGTAGTCAACAAAGCAGATATTGACGCTCGGATTGTTATTCGCGTCTGTTATTCGCGTTCCCGGAAATTCAAGATTATTTGAAACAGTCTCATAAATATCAGTGGCCTGATTCTGAGCCAGCGTTTATAGGAGCTTTCAGACATGCCGAATGATTTATGAGATGAGTTCTTGTGAATAATCAATGGGCAGCACTTCCGTCGGACGCCGCACCCCATTCACAATTTGAATCATGGTGCGGTGAGCATCTTCATTAAGCTTCCAGATGTACGCCAAAGATTTATTAGACGGTCATCAACCGGCAGCCACCGAAGGCGCTTCGCCCTCGTACAAGTTCGGGCCTTTCATTCTGGAAGCGACCGAGCGAGCATTGCTGCGCGAGGGCGAGCCGGTCGCGCTCACTTCCAAAGCATTCGAGACTCTCCTGGTGCTTGTGGAGAACAGTGGAAGATTAGTCAAAAAGGGCGAGTTGATGGAAAGGGTCTGGCCCGACACTTTCGTCGAAGAGAAGACGCTGGCACAGAACGTCTTCACGCTGAGAAAAGTTCTGGGGCAGGACGAGGCTGATAAATATATAGAGACTGTGCCAAAGCATGGCTACCGGTTTGTGGCAGAGGTGCAAGTTGTAAGTGGCAACAGGCGAAACTCTGTGGGCGAACTGAAATCCTTCCCTGTTGATTCGGAAGCGCAAATCTCTGCAAGATTGGAAGAGAGTCCATCGCTGTTCTCTCTTTTGAAGAACAATAGAGAGGACGTTCGCACTGAGAGCGAGGCGAACGCTAATTACACGGGTAGCCCTGACTTAATTACGCACGAAGCCTCTATCAAAACTTATACGGGGATGAGAATCGGCGTTGCCGCTCTAATTTTTCTGGTGGTCGGGGCTGCGGCTTTGTACGGATTGAAGAACATCTCTTTGCGAAGTCAGCCTGTCTCTTACACGTCGCCCTTATTCAGGTCGATAAAGATGAAGAATTTAACGACCAATGGCAAAGCGTCCATTGCTGTCGTTTCGGCTGACGGGAAATACATCGCATACGCGAAAAGTGACTCGGAAGGAGAGCAATCGCTATGGGTTCACCAGATCGCAACCGCCAGCGAAACTCTACTGCTCCCTGCCAATCAAGTCACCTACTGGGGACTCAGGTTTACGCCCGACGGTAATTACGTTTATTACACTGTCTATGAGGGCGCTGGCAATAATTTGGGAACGCTCTACAAGATTCCTGTGCTCGGCGGCACGCCGAAGCGTCTGGTCGTTGATATTGATAGTCCCGTCACATTCTCACCTGACGGCCAGCATATAGCCTTCGTGCGAGGCTTCCTAAACAGCGAACGGTGGAGCAGCGCTCTGATGATTGCCAGAATGGATGGTACAGAGGAGCGGCAACTCGCTTTGCGAGCGAATGGTGACTTTTATTCCTATCATGGCCCCGATTGGTCACCTGATGGAACGATGCTGGCTTGCGCCGTCGGCAGTAACAGAAGTCGGCGCGAAATGAGTATCGTTGGTGTGAAGATTGCGGACGGATCGGAGAAATTTCTGACAGAGCGAAAGTGGTGGACAATCGAGCGTCTGGTATGGCTGGCAGATGGTTCGGGGATTTTGTTCAACGGCGCAGATTACGGCTCAGAGGATATAGAGCAAATCTGGCATCTCTCTTACCCAACCGGCGAGATTCAGAGGATAACCAACGATCTGAATAATTATATAGGAGTAAGCACAACACCATATTCAAAATCAATTGTGACGTTGCAATTGGATCACATCTTTGACCTGATGGTAGCGCCCAATGGTGATACTAATCGCGCCCAATCTATCCCTACTATCGGGGGCAAGTTCGGATTGGTAACGGGTTTCTCCTGGACTCCCGAAGGTAGAGTCGTCTACGGGTCTAACGAAAAAGGTAACTCGGACATCTGGATAGCTGAGGTTGATGGGCAGAACAAGCAACAACTGACGGTTGACGAACACTTAGATCACTCCCCCGCCGTTTCGCCCGACGGTCGGCACATAGCTTTCCTTTCAAACCGCTCCGGCAATCAACAACTCTGGGTCATGGACATCAACGGAGATAATCAAAGGCAGTTGACACATGGGCCTATTGCTTCTCGCCCCGCCTGGTCGCCGGACGGAAGATGGATTGTTTATACTGCTTATAGTCCGTTGCAGACCATCTGGAGAGTTCCTTCCGACGGCGGCGCTCCGTT
>DATHJK010000246.1:0-4597 GCA_035316225.1 Pyrinomonadaceae bacterium | reverse complement strand
AATCGGTCACGTCCACTACGTTCGGATGGCGCAAGCGCCCCGCCGCACGCGCCTCTCGTTTGAAGCGTTCAACGAATTCATTGTGACGCATGAACTCTGGCGCGATGACTTTCACGGCCACAGCGCGCCCCGTGCCCACGTGCGTCGCCAGATAGACCGCGCCCATCCCGCCCTTGCCGAGTTCTCTTTCAATCAGATATTTCTCGTCCAGCGTCTGACCGATTAGATTCGTTAGTGCCATCGAAGACCCCTAGCGTAATTGGCTTCTTAGTTTGTAGAACTCTCTAACAGGTGTGAGCGGTGATGTTCGGCGGTCGGCGCTCTTCGATTCGATCCGCCTTATCCAAGTGACCTACTATAACCGATAAAGCGCAACGTCTCATAATGCTGATATGGGAGCGAACTCTTTCAAGTCGTATCTCAAAAGTAAGAAATAGTCTAAAATCAATTTGGCAAGGGAATTCCTTGAGAAGCGTAAAAGAAGATGTCTAACGACCTGTTCTTTGAGGTAATTACTCCACTGGGCTTCAGCGTGCGAGCCACTCGCAGCTATTGGGAATTGATAGTGACCATCAAGCATCCGGTCATGCGTGGACGCGAGGCGGATGTTCAAGTCACGCTTCTGGAGCCTGATGAAATTCGGCGCAGCCGCAACGATCCGGCTGTACATCTCTTCTATCGTTTGGAACGTCCAAAGCGTTGGATTTGCGCCGTAGCGAAAAGGCTCAACGGACAAGGTTTTTTGATTACTACATTTCCGACGGATGCTATTAAAGAAGGTGAGATAATATGGAGCAAGTAAAAGTTTTCTACGACAGTACGGGCAACACTTTAACCGTCTGGTTCGGTAATCCGCAGGATGAATATGTCTGCGAAGAGACAGGCGATGAAGTAATCTTAATGAAAGATCGTGACGGGCGTGTTATAGGTTTTGAGAAACTGAATTTCTCGGTATCAAGGCCGGAGCAACTGCAAGTTGCTCTTGAAACTGTGTAAGACAGCCAGAGCATCATTGTAATGTCGCATAAAGCTAAAGAGGCGTCTCAATATTGAGACGCCTCTTTAGCTTTATAAGCTCATCTCCCTACTTCACATTCGCCTTCGACGAGCCGTTCTCAGCCGGAAAGTTAAGGCGGTCGCGGAAGAGATTCAGTAGAAGCAGAGTGCCAAGACTGCCCGCGCCGTCGCCCGTGCCGCCCGTAGCCAGAACGTCCGGGGTGATGCGAACGCCCTTCTCGCCTATGACTTTCAAGGTTTCGACTAAAGCGACGCCCTGCGCGCCAAGAGCATTGACCTGTTCGTGATAAGCGACGCCCTGCGCCTCGCCCATCAATCGAACTTTCTCGGCTTCGGCCTTGCCGGTTTGCAGTATGTAGTGAGCTTCGCCGTCAGCTTCGGCTTTGCGCTGCTCGGCGCGCTTACCGGCGATTTCGACGCCTACGGTTTCAGCCATCAGGTCGCGCTGCTTATCCGCATTGGCCTTAGTCTTCTCAAGTTGAATGCGTTTCTCTTCGGCCTCGCGCTGTGCGTTGTACATGTTCTGGCGCTGCTCGGCCAGGATTTTCTCCGTCTGCGTTTTCATCAACTCTTCCGGCAGGTGAATGTGGCAGATGAGCACGTTCACCACATCAACGTGATATTTCAGCAGGTGAGCGCGAACACGAGCTTCGGCGCGCTCCTGCTCTTCGTGGCGATTTTGAAGATAGGCCATCGCGCTCGATTCCGATGCCTGATTGCGGAAGATAGAATCAATCAAGGGGTGCATCACGTTCTGGATAAGGCGATCAATGCCGCCTATCTTCGCAACCATGAAGGGCGCGTCTTCGGGTTTCACACGGAAGACCACGCGAACTTCCAGTTGCATCGTGAAGCCGTCTTTTGAGATCACTTCAAAAGGATTGAAGGTGTTTACGACTTCGCCCGCAGTCCATTCGACCGTCTGGTTCGTCGTCGGAATTATTATCGGCGTGACGGCAAGCGTGTTGACGTAATAACGTCCTGGGCCAACGACGGATTCCTGTATGCCGCGATAGCCGTCTGGCACGACGTAAGCCTCATGCGCGCCTTCATCCAATCTTCTATCGGCGGGGTCGCCCGTCATCAAATCGGCTTTAATCTCGTCTACCGTGCGCGCGTCGTCAATCTTGTCCAGTATCGCAGCAGACTGCTCGGCCTGCTCGCGCTCTTCGCGCTCCATGCGTTCACGAACTTTCGCGGCCATCTGGCGACGAATATCGTCTGAAGGGTCTTTGCCGGTGTTGGAGACGATGACGGCAACCTCGCCCGGTTTGACCTCTTTTGCCGTGTCTGGAATGACTTTGAAGAGAAACGGATTGATGTAGTAAGTGCCGGGCAACAAGATGTCTTTCTGTGGCCCGCGCTGGCCGCCGTGACCTATAAACTCGTGGCCGTCCTGAAAGTTGTCGTGGCCTTCGACGGGCGCGGCGACGTAATCGCGCTGGTTCAAGGGCGCGCCGTCCAGTGCTTCGACCAGACCTATCAGGTTCTCGTTAATCACGGTCGCATCGAAGAGGCGCACGAAGAAGAGTCCGGCCTTCGTCACGTTACCTCCGTCAAGCGGTAGCGACTGAGTTAGTATGCGGTAGGTGCCGGGCGTCAGTATGTCAACCTGCGGCCCCTTCTGCCCGCTGGAAGCTATGAACTGCTCGGCATCCTGAAAGTTGCGGTGTCCGTCAATCGCTTTGGCTAGAAGGCGACCCGCATCAAGCTGCGCTCCGTCCGCAGCCGTCACAACACCGATTTTACCCGGCGGGATGACCGTAGCTTTCGCTATAGACATGCGGAAAAGGTATGGATGAATAGGCCACAGTCCCGGCGGCAGCGTGCGTAGCTGAATGCCTTTGACGCCGCCCTGCTTGATGAAGGCAATCGGGTCCTGAAAATTGTTGTGCGCGTTCTGCGCGCGATCAGGCGCGAAGTTTCTGCCCGGCGGCATAGGCTCGCCGTCAACCGCTTCGACTATGCCGAGTTCGTCAGAGCCGATCTCAATGAGCGGCACTTTGCGCACGACCTTCTCGAAAGGATATTTAATCAGGTGAAGTCCCGGCTTCAAAACTTCGGCTTGAATGCCCACTTCGCCTTCAGTTGCGACGACACGACCCGGCGGCATCTTTCGCCCGAAGTAGCGACGCTCTTTAATCGCAATCTCGCGCGCGCCTACGTTCACAAGAGTTTTGCTCATTATGATGAGCAGCACTATGAGCGCTATGAACGCGAGGACGAGAAAGGGGATGATCGAAACAAAATCTATGTTCATGGTGTGACACTCCTCAAGTCCAACAAGGGGAAGTTCTCTTCCGTAGAGAACGGTTGAGATTCAATTTAGAAAGCCGTCCGAAGATTTCGCGCTCCGTAGGAGCGAAATGTTTATAGCTCGTGTTGCTCATCCCTTTTAGAAGCTCCGTAGGAGCTTAATGTCAACATTCTGCTTCTGGACGGAGCAGGGTTAGATGTATCAATTTCCAGCTATAAACATTCAGCCCCCATGGGGCTTCTCACAGCTTCTAGGACGCGCGCGCTTTTGATTCCAGTTCGCGGCGCATCTTTGAAAGCGTTCGCTTCAGCAGAAAGCCAGCGCCGGAGCTTCTAGCCTCCGACGACAACTCCCAGTAACAGCTATCGGCCAGCATTCGCAGTTCATCAGCCGAAACGTCCGGCAGCTTATCATCGCGCCAGAATTCATAGGCGGATTCAACTGCCTCCTGGTATAGCTCCGCATCGTTTGCAAGCGCCGTGATGTGCAGCATCTTTGCCGTAAAACTACGGTCGGGCGTGCGCTTCCATGATTCTATGAAGCTTTCTGCGAGTTTCCGGCTCACCGGGAAATTTTCGTGTCGGGTGACGAAAGAGACCAGCGAGAGCAAGCTTTTATCGGATGAATCCGAGGCAGCGGCGCGACCGACCAGCGTGTTCAGAACTTCTTCATAAAGCGCTGCATCATTGGTCTCGTGCGCCTCCAGCAGGGTCGAGCGCTCGCCCTCTGCGGCGCGTGCCAGCAAACCCCGGCGCTCTTCATCGCTTAACCTGCTCTTTTCTTTATCAATTGAGCGCAAACGTCTGACGCCTGTTTTTTCTTCGTCGAATAAACTCGCAACGGGGCGGGGAGGTAAAACGCGCTCCGGTTGCTCATGTTGCGCGCTCTGCTGCCAGCGATGAATAGCGAAAACTATTGCGGCTATCAGGAAAACCGAGGTAATGAGAAAGATGACCATTTTGGCCGTGAACGCCCAGCGCTACTTGCTTTCCCCTCCCGCGCCTTTTGCGGGCGTTCTCCGTAAATCAATATACGATGGCGCTGGCGTCGGGGTTTCTGAAATTGCGCCGTACCTCTTTATATCACCTTTGCTGTATCGCGTTAAATAGCAGCGGGTAGGTCGCCAGAGATTGCCCCCGATATTGCGGGCGGAAGCCAAAAAGATAGACGCGCCCGCGCCCGATTCCGACTTCTACAAGCGCGGCTTTGCCTTTGATTCGCTCGCCGCCCAGAAGCCAGCCGGAAAGCAGCGGGTCTGAAGTTGCAGGGTATCGTGCGATGATTTTCACTCTGGCTAATGCGAGCGGATCGCTCTTTATCTCG
>DATHJK010000245.1:0-12237 GCA_035316225.1 Pyrinomonadaceae bacterium | reverse complement strand
TCCCAGCCGCCGAATATCTGGTTGACCAGCCCGCCCGAATCGCTCAGGAAGCGCTGGCCGCGACCGAACGGCAGCTCGTAAACTACGTAGCCTTGAATTGCATGCTTGCGGTCAAAGTCCGATAGCGCGTAGTTCAGGTTGCGGTCGCGTATATCCAGCGGAGTGTTGATAGAAGAGGGCGAGGCGCTGGTGGCCGAAGCGGAGCGCGAAACAACCGTGAACGCAGGGTCGAACGAGCGCGTATCGAGCGAGCGTGACAAGGTGTAGCTAGCCTGCATCAGAAGCCCGCGCGATGCTCTTCGGCTCACCTGTATCTCAAGCGCGTTGTACCGGGAGCGGTCGTGGCTATCGAGCACGCTCACCGCTCCCGTGAACTGCGAGTAGGGCTGGAAGAAGGACGGACTAAAACCGTTCGCCACGATGGTGCGCTGCGTGCCGGTGGTTCGCTGAGACAGCGAGAAGGCGGCAGAGGCTACAGAACCCAGCGCCAACTCCGAGGCGAATAGCGAGCGGAACTGTGTAGAGCCTGCGTTATTGGCCGAGCTTCCTGTGAGCAGGGCGTTGATTAGCGGATCGGTTGCCGTCGCGCTGGCGCGCAATGCGTTGAAGGCGTCAAGGAATGTCTCGTTAAATCTGGAATCGCGCGCGAGTATATTCACCTGATTCGCATCGTAAGCGCCGAACAGGTTGACGCCCTTTCTACCAATGTAATTGATTTCAAGAACGAAGCCATTGCCAATCTCGCGCTGCACGCTCACGCCCCATTGATGAGTCTTCGGGAAAGTTGTGTTCGGGTCGAAGACCGTTATAGAAGCGGTGGAGAAAGCTGTCGGCGTGCGGAATTGAAGCGGCGTCGTTGTCGGAACGAGAGCCGGAATGCCGAACCGCACACGCGCCTGCTCGCCTAAGGTTGAAGCGAATGTGGTGTTGTTGATGCCGAGCGACGTGCCGGGGATGTTCGGGAAGATGGCCGACGACGCTACGAAACTGTTCATGCGGTCGTAAGCCAGACGGTAGTTTGCTCGTATGGAAGTTCTTCCGCTTGAGAACGGGTCCCATGCAAAACCGACCGTAGGCGACAGCAGATTCCAGCGATCCGGGAACAGCTTGCCGGGTACGAAAGTTATCTGGTCTGTAGGCGTTTCACCGAAGCGCACGGGGACGTTGGGGACTAGCAGCGTGCTGTTGCGGCCAGCGCGCGGCGACATCTTCGGCTCCCACCTTAAACCGTAATCAATCGTCAGATTCGGGCGCATCTTCCAGCTATCCTGTATGTAAAAGTCGTACTCGTTGTAACGAGCCTGAAACAGGAAGAGCGTGCCAGCAGGCGCGTAAGCCGAATCGCTGGCCGCGACGAACGATTGCTGAAGCGCGCCGTAGCGCCCCAACAGATCGTTGATAGCAGAAAGCAGCGTGTTTCTATCAGTCGCGTTAATGGCGTTCGCGCCGGAAGTCCCCGGCACATTGAAAGCCGTCCCCGGTGGATTGGTCGTGCGCGAGAAGTTAACCAGCAGGTTCGTGTTGAAGCCGCCTACAGAACTGCGTATGTCGTCGTGCGTCTGGAAGCGCAGGTTGATTCCGCCGCGCCACGTGTGCGAGCCGCGCAGGTAGCTGAGATTGTCTACGAACTGATTGGTCGTGATGGTACGCCGGTTGTTGATTGTCGGCGTGAAGTTGAATGGGTCGCGCGGGAGGTTGAGAATGAACGGGTTGGAAGTCCCATTCGGATCAGGGTTGTTGAAGCTGAAGGCGAACTTGTTGATGCCGAAGACGAATTCGTTAGTCACGCGAGAGGTCGGCGTCCAGCGATAGTTGATAGCCAGATTCTTAGGGTTGCGGAACGTGTCCACGAAGTTGAACTCGCTGTTCGGGAAAGATTTCAGTCCGGCGTTACCGTTATCGCCTAGCGTGTCCTGCTCGCCCTGCGCCCAGCGCACGTATATGCTGTTGCGCTCGTTGAAGGTGTGGTCAATCTTGAGTACGAAGTCCCACTGCCTTTCCAGAGAGGGCGCGGCGAAGCTGAAGCCCGCAGTGTTCAGTCCGTCGCCTGTGAAGAAGTTGTTCGGAAGCGGCGCAGCGTTAATCAACCTCTGCGTCGTAGGGTCAAGGCCGCAATTGGTCGGCTGCGTCAGGCAGAGCGGGTCGTTCGCCACGACGTTGTATGTGGCTATGTTAACGCCCGGCAGCACGTTGCCGCTTCCATCAATGGAAGGGTTCGACGTTCCAGCCGGAGCGTTGCCTGCGCCCAAACGGTAGCGGAACAATCCTTGCCGCGCTTGCTGAGTGTAAACGGTGCGCGTGGTCAGGATTCCCTGTTGCGCGCGCAGCAGTTGCAGGTTGGTGAAGAAATAGGTCTTGGTCTTGCGACCGCTGATAAATGGCCCTCCATTGTTTTCACCGAATCGCGGCAGGTAGAGCGGGCCGCCTAATGATCCGCCGAAAATGTGCTGGACGAACTGCCCCTTGGGGCGAGCATTAATGTTGTTCTCGTACTCGTTGGCGTTCAAAGCTGGCGTGCGGTACAACTCGAAGAGTGTGCCGTGATAATCGTCCGAGCCGGAGCGAGTGACGAGCGATACCTGAGCGCCGGACGAGCGCCCCAGTTCAGCCGTGAAGTTGCTGGTCACGACCTGGAACTGCTGTATGGAATCCGGGTTCGGACGCAACGGGGTAAAGTTCGATCCGCCGGAACTGGACTCGTTGATGTCTATGCCGTCGAGCGTGAAGTTAAAGGCACGGTCGCGAGCGCCGTGAACGTGAACGTTGCCGCCCGTGTTGCCGCCCGTCCCGGCGACGCCGTTGCCTATGACGCCCGGTTCGAGCGAAACGAAGTTGAGCGGGTTGCGACCGCGCGTGCCGACTATAGGCAACGCTTCGAGCGAACGCTGCTCCACCGTGTTACCGAAGTTGCCGGAACTGCTGGTCTGCACCTGCTCGGCTGCTGCTACGACCTGCACCACTTCGGCTACGCCGCCGACTTCCATCGTCACGTTCAGGGTAGCGGGCTGGTTGATGTTCACCTGATTGCCGGGCGAGACGAACTTCTTAAATCCCTGTCTCTCAACAGTGACCGTGTAAGTTCCAACCTGCACAGAGTCGAAACCATACGTGCCGCTGTCTGTAGTTTGCATGTTGAATGAAAGGTTTGTTGCTTCATTTGTCAGCGTGACAGTTGCTCCGGGGACGACAGCGCCAGAGGTGTCACGCACTGTTCCGGTCACACGCGAGGTCGTGCCCTGCGCAAGGGCAAGCCCTGCGCTGCCGAGCAATACTAGAAGAACAAGCAAGGGGATTCTCTTCATTTTCGACTCCTTTTCAGATTAGGTAAGGGGCATGCGCGATGAGCGGTCGAAGCGCCAAGCGCAAGTGATAGGCAAACACTACAACGCCGACCGCCCTCGCCAGTGAAAACTCACGCGAGACCTTTTCGGGATCAAAGGTCTACTTACTGAAATGCTATCTTTATAAAGTTGACTGCGAAAAGGTAAGAACAATTCGACCGCGTATCAAGGCGTCTGCGACCGAATTCTATGCCTTATCACATCAATATGGGAAGCGAAAAGATTTTATCGTTGAGATAAGTAGCGTTAATACCTTGCTGGCAAAAACATCATCCCACCGGTGCAGCGGATTCTACGCGAACCATCAATAAAATGCTATATAAAAATGGGTCAAGTCTTTACTACTTTTGATTGGCCCAAGGACGTGAAGGAGAGGGTCAGGCTGTCTTAGTGCATTGAGAATGCTGATTGAAAAGTCCCACCGGGAAGTATCGGGTCAGTATCAATTTGAGAAAGCCAATAAATGTTGGCTCTCAATTTCAAACTGCTCTGCCTGCAAGGAACTGCTCGGAACGGAAGATGCAGATGCCCGTAGCTCTTCAATAAGAAGAGCTGCGGGCATCTCGCGTTGTAAGTCTCGTCGGCGCTCAGAAATTGAGCTTGAGGCCGAACTGAATGATGCGTGGGTTGCGCGCGGCAGTTATGACGCCGAACGCTGTCGGATTGCTGATAGTACCGTTAGTCAGGAACGTCACGCCTGTTCCCGGATTGTTGAACTGCGGATGGTTGAAAGCGTTGAAGAACTCGGAACGCAATTGCAGGTTCGTACTCTCGTTGAACCGGAAAGACTTCATCAAGGAGAGGTCCCAGTTATTGATACCGGGGCCGCGAATGAGACCGCGCCCGGCAGAGCCGTAATTGGTCGTAGCCAGTCCAAACGCCGCTGTATTAAACCACTGAAGGACGCTGCCCGTTCCATGCGGGTCGCCTATGAGATTGGGCCTGACCGTGCCAGCAGCCGCGCCTATGCTCGTGGTGAACGCATCGCCTGACTGAGTAATGGTCAGAGGCGTTCCGGTCTGCGCAGAGTATATGCCGGAGAGTTGCCAGCCGCCCAGGATAGTTCCCAGAAAATCCGAACGACGATTGAAGAACGGAAACTCATAAAGGAAATTGGTCGTGAAGATGTGCGCTCTATCAAACTGTGAACGGGCGCGCTCAAGTTCCGGATGAAGCGGGTCTTGCGGGCGGTCGCTGCGGTCTGTCGAAGCGTCCGTCAGATTTTTGCTCCATGTATAGACAGCCCCCAGTTGCAGGCCGCGCGAGAAGCGCTTGTTGAAAGAGACCTGCAACGAATTGTAACTTGAGTGGGCATTCGTGCGACGGTCTGAGATTCCTGCATAACCAAGAAACGGTCGCACGTAGTTGACCGAAGCCGTTTGAGTTGCGGTCAGAGTTCCATTGGCGCGCAAGGCGGCAGTCGCAGCATCACGCGCTCCCGGCACAGCCTGATTGATGTCAACCAGCCGCAGCAGATGATCTGCATGCGTTCCGACATACGCGACCTCTATGACGGAATCCGAAAACAGCGTGCGCTGTATGCCCAGACTGTACTGCATGGTTCGCGGCGCATCGAACGGATTGCCCGTGCTCTGAAGCGCGATGACCGGAAGGGTCGTGCGCGTCGTGCCCGCACCCGGATTCGACAGAAGCGGATTGTCAATCGTGACGCGCGAGCTTACGAGCGGGTTGACGAAAGCGTTCTGCTCGACTATGCCTACGAGTGTGCGGTCATAGTAGAGGCCGAAGCCGCCGCGAACCACAGTGCTGCCGTTGCCGGATACGTTATAGGCAAAGCCTACGCGCGGGCCAAGCGTGTTGTATCGATTATTCTGCACGCGCCTGCCGAATGGCGAATTTTGTCCGGCGAAGATGATGCCGTTGAAGCGGTCACCGCTGCCGGCGATGATGTTGCCGCTGACGGGATCAATCCTCACGGCTCTCGTCGGATCATAGAGATCAGGCCGGAACGACATCAGCAGATTATTCTGGTCAATCGGGTTCTGGTAGATGGAATACCGCGCGCCGTAATCAATCGTCAGGCGCGGGCTGACTCTCCACGAATCCTGCGCGTAGACTTCAAATGTTGTGTAGCGCAACTGCACGCGAACTTCACTCTGGTCTTCGCTGTAGGTGAGCGGGAGGCCCAGCAACACGTCTGCGATTTCATTACCTGTGCCGCGCGGGTTGCCGCCGCTGAAAGTGAAAGTGCCGTTCAGATTGTTCCCGGCATTCTCATTCTTGGCCTCACGCGAATAGAGCAGCCCGAACTTAAGAGTGTGCGCCCCACGCACCCACGTCAGATTATCGCGCCAGGTGTAGCTGGGATTCTCTATGCTCTGCGGGCTGGTGATGGTGAGATTGGCGGTCGCTCCGGCGAAAGCTATGGTCGGGATTGCGCCTTGAAGAGTGCTCGGAAATAGTTCCGGCGAAGTGAAGCCGGGCGTATTGACGCGCGTGCCCGTGCCCTGAAAAGTCGTAGTAATAAGGTTGCGCGCGAAATCGAAAGCGGCTTCGTTGATAATGGTTGGCGAAACAATCGTCCTCAAGTTTAAGACGAAGTTATCGCCCGGCGTGCTGGTCTGCTGTCTTGCGACATCAGGGTAGAGACTGCCCTGAGCCTGACCTATTGTGAACGGGTCAAGGAATGGATTGCCGCCGGGGTCGCCCCTGCGGAAATCATCACGAATGTAACGCCCGTTGATTGACCAGTGCTCGTTAAAGTTATGGTCTATGCGAATTATCTCCTGACGAAAATCTGCTGCCACTGGAACGGCACGGCGAAAACGATTGCCCGCCTCGTTCGGCAGCGAGAAGTAGTTGAGCAGAGCTACAGCGTTCGGGTCAAAACGAGAGGAAGGAATGACGAAGCGCCCCTGCGCGTTTGTTGGAAACGGCAACCCTGTCAGCGGGTCTCTGATTGAAGTCGTGAAGAGACCTGCGCGCTGCTCTGCGGTTGGAACCGTGCCGACGGCAGTATTCGTGCCGCGAATCCTGCGCCACTCCTGAGAATAGAAGAAGAAGCTGCGGTTGCGCCCGCTGTAGAAGGCAGGGCCGCCCTCGCCGAAGCGCGGAAAAAATATTGGCCCGCCGATAGTAAAGCCGTAGTCGTGATAATTAAGAGGCGGAACGAAGCGCGGCTGTCCGTTCGATTTGTTCAATCCGACAATCGGCGTGACCTGAAAGGGGTCGCGCGCGTTCAATGCGTCGTTGCGCACAAACTCGTAGAGCGTGCCGTGAAAATCGTTTGAGCCGGAGCGCGTGACCACGTTGATTACACCGCCGCCGTTGCGACCGAATTCGGGCGCATAGTTTGACGTTAAGACCGTGAACTCCTGTATGGCATCCACGCTCGGAACCGTCAGCAACGTCAAATTCGATCCGGTGTCAACATTACGCGCGCCGTCAACCAGCCAGTTGATGGCCGAAGTGCGCCCCCCGTTGATGGAGAGTTGGACTACTGCGAGGCCGCCGAAGCCTATCTGGCTTGGGAGCGAAGAACTCACACCGGGAGCAAGCGTTGCGAGCTGAACGAAATTACGATTGTTCAGAGGCAGTTGTCTGACCTGAGAGCCGCTGACAAGACCCTGCTGAGTCGGGCTTTCCTGAATCAGCGGCGTAGTATCGGCTGTAATCGTGACGGTCTCCGTCACCTGCCCCGCCACCAGCACAATATCCAGCGGGCGGCGGTCGTTAACATTGAGCTTGAAATTTTCATTCACGTACTTCTTAAACCCTCTGCCTTCCGCTGCGATGGTATAAGTGCCGACGGGCAACTGTGCGGCAGTGTAGATGCCCTCGTCGTTTGTCTGGTAGGCGCGCTCGACTCCGCGCTCTTGATCGGTGATGGTGACGTTTGCGCCTGCCACGGCTGCGCCGTTTTGATCCGTGACGTGGCCGGTAATCGTGCCCGTAGTCTCTTGGCCCAATGCAGTACCGCTCAAGCACAGGAAGAGAGCCAGAGCAAGAAACAAGAAGCGTGATCCCATCTTCATGTAGTGATTCATCGCGTGATTCCTCTTATGTGAAAACAGGCTGGTGAAGCCCTATTCGAACTTTATAAAGTTGACCGCGAACAGGTAAGAACTATTTGACCGCGCATCAAGGTGACTGGAACAGATTGTATAACTTCTCGCCTCAGTATTGGAAGCGAAAAGATTTTATCGTTGAGATAAGTTTTGTTAATATCCATCTGCATACGCTTGTAACGTCAGTTTGATAAAAGAGGTCGCAGTTATTTGTAGAGCAGATATTTTGCGCGCGTGGCGTTGAAGCGTTCCAGTTGTTCGCGCCATGATGCGGCAATCTCTTCCGGCGATTCGCCCTGTTTCAATCGCTCAAGCGTCTCTGCATTAACAATCAGACGCGAGTAGTCGTCTATCTTCCACTCGGTCGGGTAAAGACGGCGTAGAGCCGCAGCGATTTCCAGTCCGGTCTGCACGGAGCGAAAACGCGAGCGGTTCGTGATGATGATGTTGACGCCGCCGCACTCATCTGTCTTGAAGACGGATGATACGGGCGTAAATCGCACGGGCACGAAGCGCACGCCCTCGATTCTTCGCTCATTGAGATAGCTCGAAAGTCTCGCGCCGTCCAGCCACGGCGCTCCGACCAACTCAAATGGCGTATTCGTGCCGCGCCCCACCGAAAGATTCGTTGTTTCGAGAAGACCTACGCCGGGATAGAGCGCGGCTTCCGTCAGGCTTCGCATGTTCGGAGAAGGATTGACCCACGTAAGGCCAGTAGAATCGAACCACATCACGCGCCGCCATCCTTCCATCTTCACCACGCGAAGATCGCAGTTGATGCTTCTCTCCTGATTAAAAAGCTGTGCCAACTCGCCCACGGTCATCCCGTGACGAACAGGCATCGCGTGATAAGCTGTGAATGAAAGACGGTTGGCATCCGCTAGCGGCCCTTCAACGTCCACGCCGTTGATTGGATTGGGGCGGTCGAGCACGAAGACCGGCTTATGCGCTCTGGCCGCTTCCTCCATCACGTAGCCGAGCGTTGAGATGTAAGTGTAGAAGCGCGTGCCTACGTCCTGAATGTCGAAGACGAAAGCATCCATGTCGCGCATCTGTTCCTGCGTGGGGCGGCGCGTTTCGCCGTACAGCGAATAGATTGGAAGCCCTGTTCTCTCATCTCTGGAATCTGAAACTCTCTCGTCCGAAGCGCCGCGAATGCCGTGCTCGGGGGAAAAGAGCGCGACGAGTTTCACGCCCTCCGCATCGTGAAGCACATCAATCGTAGAACGCCCCGCGCGGTCTCGTCCCGTTTGATTTGTGACCAGCCCGATTCTTAAACCTTTCAGCACTCCGAATCGGTCGCGCTCAAGCACATCAATCCCTGTCAGAACCTGTACATCAAGAGGCTGGTCAATAGAGGCTGACTGTTGCGCGCTAGTAGCCTGCGCTCTTGCCAGAGTTGCCATCAGTTCAGAAGCGTAACGCGCAGATTCTTCGCGCGCTCGGTCAGCAGTCGTGTTTGTGATTGAGCTTGCTACGATTGACGCTACCTTGCCCCTGAGCGGAACGACATCGCCGCGCCCGTCCGGGTGAACACGATTGCTCAGGAAGATGACGAACGATTGCGTGGCGGGATCAATCCAGATGGAAGTGCCCGTGAACCCTGTGTGACCGAACGAGCCTAAGGGGAAGATGTCGCCGCGATTCGACGAAAAGCTCGTCGCTATGTCCCAACCAAGCCCGCGCGCCGAGCCGTCATCCGTAACGGCGCGAGGCCGCGTCATCGCAGCCACAGTCATCGGACTCAGGATTCTCACGCCGCCGTACTCGCCCCCCTGAAGAATCATCTGGCAGAAGATTGCCAGATCGTCTGCCGTCGAAAAGAGTCCGGCGTGCCCTGCAACGCCGCCCATGCGAAACGATGTGGGGTCGTGAACCTCGCCGCGAAGCACGCGCTCGCCTGCGCTGCTACTTTCCGCGCCGCTTCCTCCCAGATAGCTCATAGAGCCGCGCAATCGTTCGGTCGGCGCAATTCGCGGTCTCAATTCGGCTCGCGGCCTGAATCCTGTATCGCGCATGCCCAGCGGCTCGTAGATGTTTTTCCGTGAAAATTCGTCCAGCATCATCCCGCTCACGCGATGCACAATCTCGCCCAGAATTATGTAGTTGAGGTCGCTGTAAACGAAGCGCGTGCCCGGTTTCGCGCGCAATCGCTCGCGCCCCAATCTTCTGATGGCTTCGTCGTAACCGCTCCAACGCTCGCTCAAATCGAAGTCGGGCGCGAAGCCTGTGCGATGAGTGAGAAGCTGTTCAATCGTTACAAGCTCTCGCCCCTCGCCTTTAAGTTCCGGTATGAACTGCGCAGCCGTATCGTTCAATCGAAGTTGCCCGCGCTCAATCAGGATCATGACGCTCGCGGCGGTCGCCACTACTTTTGTCAAACTGGCTAGATCGAAGATGGTGTCCGTCGTCATGCGCTCCTCGGCGGGGACGAGCGAGCGCGAGCCGTAAGCTTTGCGCCAGACGATGCGACCCTGACGAGCTACCAGAACGACTGCGCCCGGCGTCTCGTGCCGCGCAATCGCCTGCTCTATCACCTCGTCCATGCGCGCAAGGCGCGATGAACTCATTCCAACAGTTTCCGGTCGAGCAATTGGAAGCGGGAGCGCTATGGCTTGAAGCGCGAGAGCAAGTAGCAGAAACACTAAGGTCTGGACTCGAAGACCCATAAAGACGCGAAGAAGGGATTGAAGAGGATGAAGCTTTCCTGTCATTGCCAGCTAAACAATCCTTTGAACAGTGTGACTCTCTAATGCGCCGAAGAGGTTTGCGGTCTTGCTTTCGCCTTTAACTGAATCCCTGTGCCGCGCGCGTAGAGCGATGAGAGCGAAATAGGCAATCGCCCGGTGATGTCAATCTCGCCTGAGATGGCGCGAGCCGCAGCCTGCTGCAAGCTTCTCATGTCGCCGTATGCGACCATGTAGGTTTGCAGCTTCGGGATATTTTCGAGCAGATAAGGATTGCCGAAGCTTATGCCTATCAGGGAAGCGTTGCGGTCAATCAACGCTTGAAGCGCACGCGCGCCCTGTTCTGGAATGGCTATGCTGCGCGCCTGACCCGTGCGCACACGCGCGTAGAGCGAGGCTATAACTAAATCAGCCGAGCTTGCTCGCTCAATCGCCTTCTGCACTTCCGTCTCGGATGAGCGTTCATCCAGCACAATAGTCTCAACACGATTTCCGGCTGCGGCCAGCGCGCTTGAGAAAGGCGCGGCCACCCACAAACGGTCGTCGCCGTTCGTGATTGCAAGGTTGAAGATGCGCGCTTCATGTCTCAGTCCATTCAGGGGAAGAAGGTGCGCGTCGTTGCGCACGAGCGTTATAGCATGCTCGGCTATCTCCTGCGCGAGCTTAACAGACTCCGGGCTACCGACCACGCTATCAATCTCATCAATATTGGTGAGTCGCTGCTTTACTAATCCCAAGTCATACTTGGCCGCAAGAATCTTTCGCGCGGACTCTTCGATTCTCTTCTCGGTCAAACGCCCTGACTTTACAGCGTCGCGCACGCCGCGAATGCAGGCGTCCACGTCTGCCGGCTTGAGCAGTATGTCGGCACCCGCGAGCAGAGCGCGCACTGCTGCCTCCTCCTGCGTGAAATAGACTGTCAGACCGCTCATGCCGAGCGCGTCTGTGACAATCAGCCCATCGAACCCCAGATCGCGCCGCAGTATATCTACAACGACGGGCGACATAGAAGCAGGGACGGTAGCGCTCTGCATGGTTATCTCTTCAGCCTCGGTCGTATCCACCGGCTTTATTTTAAGGTTAGCGGGCAGCGGATTGACCTGAGTCGGATCAATCTGAGGAAGCGCTATGTGCGCGACCATGACAGAGCCTACGCCCGCATTAATCGCAGCGCGAAACGGCACGAACTCCGTATTTCGCAAACGCTCGCGCCCAACATCGAAGACGGGCAAGCCTCTGTGCGAATCGGTCGTGGTGTTGCCGTGACCTGGAAAATGTTTCGCCGTCGCTATCACTCCGCCGCTCTGCAACCCTTCAACGAAGGCGGCGACGAATTTTCCAACCTGCTCCGGGTCTTCTCCGAACGAGCGAACGTTAATAACGGGATTAGCCGCGTTGTTATTAACATCGGCAACGGGAGCCAGCACCTGTTGCACGCCCAGCGCTCTGGCCTCGCGCGCAGTCACCTGCCCCTCGCGCCGCGCGTAATCCGTATTGCCCGTTGCTGCGACGGCCATCACCCAGCCGAAGTCAACCACGTCATCGAAGCGCATAGCCGCGCCGCGCTCAAGGTCTGCGGAGATGAGCAGCGGGTAGCGCGCAAGCGCTTGCATGCGGTTCATCAAATGGACTGCTTCGTACACGGGACTCTGAAACAGGATTATCCCGCCAATGTGATTATCTTCAACCTGATGACGAAGCGCGCGATAAGCAGCGCTCTCCTGATTCAAGTATGTTGCGTTGATGCCGACTGACACCAACTGCCCGATCTTCTCGTCAAGCGTCATTCGACGAAGCTGCTCGTCGGCCCAGCGCAATCCCTCGCGCGTTGGCTTCCGCGTATAAGGCGAAAATGAAGAGCGGATGGAAAGAGTCTCTTCGCCGCGCGATGGCAGTGCATACGCGCGCGCCGTGCCAGCAGGAAGCGAAGCTATGAGGCTCGCGCAAAGAAGCGTAGCGACAACAGAGAGGTTTAATAGCCGAGCGAGTTTTCGATTGATGTTTCCCACAATCATTTCGAGGTTTCCGTTTCGGGCAAAAGTTCGTCCAGAGATTCGCGTGGGGCAAGCTCATCCTGCTTGCTCTTTGGCGCGGGAGCGAACCCGAGGCTTGCAGCCCACGCCACAATTAACGTGATAAGGCTGCCTATAAGCACGTACCACGTCCACGCTATGTTGGTCT